>JACMJX010000124.1 GCA_014380425.1 Chitinophagaceae bacterium
AAACAATCTGTGTCTAAACCATAAATGAACCCTTTAAAAAATCCATCACGTATAACAAACTTTACAACCTATAAAAATGCTATCCATCTTTGTGATCATTCTGCACAATCCCAATGAGAATTCAACAAGTGCATTCTTATTTCATTCTTATAGAACCATTGCTATAGTAGATACGAAAAACAGAATGGGATAGTTTTAAAGAACTTTAGGCGGGTGTTTTTTCTTTAAAAAACCTGTCTTGCACATAAATAGCACCATCAGGCAGGGTTTTTGCCGCTACAGCAAAAAATACCTTATGAAACCCTCGTTTAAACGCTTGATGACTGTTTTTTCAGCCGCTATTCTGCTGATCACTTCCTGTAAAAAGGAATCCGATGATGACACCCCTCCGGTAAACTGGCCTTCCGATTCTATCCGTACGGTTAAAACCGGCCTCAACTTTCCCTGGGAAATACTATGGGGGTCAGACGATCATATCTGGATGACGGAGCGCGGAGGAAAAATCAGTAAGATAGATCCCCTTACAGGCAATACCGTATTTTCAACTAGTATCGCTGATGTAGCAGCGAAAGGTGAAGGCGGGCTGCTCGGCATGGTACAGCATCCTGATTTTAAAAACAATGGCTACCTATATGTTGCTTACAATTACAACAGCGGTAGTACTTATCTTGAAAAAATAGTGCGGCTTCAGTTTAAGGACAATGCCCTCTCCGCCCCTCTCGTACTTTTAGAGAATATTCCTGCCAGCAATATTCACAATGGCGCTCGTTTATGGATCACATCCGGTGGGGAGCCGAAGCTGTTTGTAACTACGGGAGATGCCAACAACCAGCCCTCTGCTCAGGATATCAATTCTTTAAGTGGAAAGGTATTACGCATCAACCTCGATGGCAGTATTCCTGCAGACAATCCAATAGCGGGTAACCCTTACTGGAGTTCCGGGCATCGCAATGCACAGGGTTTAGTGGTAGCGAACAATATCGTTTATGCTACAGAGCACGGCCCGAATGTAGAAGATGAACTGAATATAATCGAGAAAGCCGGCAATTACGGCTGGCCTTCAGTAACCGGACTCTGCAACGGTGGTGAAGCGTCTTTCTGCGCTACCAATAATGTCCGTTCGCCTTTATGGTCAAGTGGTGGTTCTACCGTTGCAACAAGCGGCCTGGATTACTACAATAAAGATCTTATTGCTCCCTGGAAAAATTCGCTATTGATGACTACTTTAAAAGACGCCACTCTTTACCAGTTTAAGCTGAATGCCGATGGCCGATCTATTGCATCTACTACGGAGTACTTTAATGGAAGATGGGGGCGCCTGCGTGATCTTTGCATTTCACCCCAGGGTCGTGTATATCTGTGTACCAGTAATGGAAGCAACCAGGATGTGCTGGTAGAGATTTCCAACCCTGACTGATCGCTTATATTCTGGTACAGCTACACTATTCTGCTCGTTAACCAGCTTGTTAACGAGCAGTTGAGCTGCTATTATTTCTCTATTAAAGTTATAAACACTTAATTTGCGGCTCTAATATAAACCAGGTTCAATACATGCCAGTACACTTGTTTTCTGCTAAGTGTTCATCTGTCCGTTCAGCTATCACCCGGCAGTTTACGCTTTTCAGTATGCAGAAAAAATGCCTCATAGTCGCATGCCTGTTTCCCCTTGCTTTGATGGGGCAGAAAGCACCTAACACATTACCTCAGAACAACGAGGTAAAAGATACGGCCCGGCAAACGGATCTGATAGATGTTGCCAAAGGTCTTTTTAAGATCAAATCAAAGCCGGTGCGGGAGGAGAAAGAGAAAAGAATATACTTCTCTTTTCTACCCATTAGCAGCAATCCACCAGGAGGTAGCGGAAACGCGCTGGTTACAAGCACTACAGCGGGAATATATCTTGGCTCCCGGCGTACCACCAATAAATCGACTGCCACATTCGCGCCCTACTGGAACCTGAAGAAGCGGTTTGGTTTACCACTCCGTACCAATGTATGGTTACCGGGTAATACATGGAATATTGTTGGCGACATCCGGTTTCTAGTGTACCCACAGTACACCTGGGGTATAGGGAGCAGCAACGACTATGACGAGAGAACGCTTGTAGATTACCGTTACATCCGTTTTTACCAGGTAGCGCTAAAGCGTATCAAGCCTTACTTCTATGGCGGCTTAGGCTATCATATTGATTACCGTTTTAATATCGATAGCGACAACCCGGCACTGCCGCTGAAGCAATTCACCGGTTATCCGTACGGTACGGGCAACAACTCCTACTCTTCTGGTCTTAGCCTAAATCTATTGTATGATACCCGCAATAATGATATCAATCCATTGCCGGGCAGTTATGCCAATATCGTTTACAGGATGAACCCCAATTTTCTTGGAAATACCAATTACTGGCATTCCCTGTATCTCGATGCCAGGAAATACGTTCCGCTGAATCCCGCCCGGCGCAACCAGCAGAACGTGCTGGCTTTCTGGTCTTATTACTGGACGATGCTGGATAATGGTGCGCCTTACCTGGATCTGCCCAGTACGGGCTGGGATCCTTACAACCGTTCCGCAAGAGGCATCGATCAGAACCGGCACCGGGGCAAATCTTTGTTTTACCTGGAAACAGAGTACCGGCGCGATATTACCCGTAATGGTCTTTTCGGGTTTGTATTATTTACCAATGTCAATACAGTCAGTGGTACAGGCACTATGTTCACTTCCTGGAACCCGGCGGCGGGGGCCGGACTTCGCATCAAGTTCAATAAAGGCAACAATACGAATATCGGAATCGACTACGGATTCAGCAAAAGCTTCAGCAATATCATCGTCAATATCAGCGAAGCGTTTTAATACTCCCTCCACCCAGTTCACACATCTTCAGCTCGTAGGGTCATAAAAAATGACCACCTGCCAATATGGCCTGAAATACAGCATCTCCGAATCAACTTGACGACGCACAAGTCAGCCGTCGAATCTGTCCACCCGGGCAGTTCCACGGCTTTTTCTGTTGTTCAGGCATCTCCTTCGGGGTAATTATGTCCATCTATGGTAGATACTAGGTTGATTCTAGGTAGATCCTAGGTAGATACTACGTACATGTGCCTAGAATCTACCTAGGATCTACCTAGGATGTACCTAGTATGTGCCTAGAATGAAGAAGAGTTAATCGAAAGAATATGACCCGAATACTACAGTACTTTACCCCTTTATCCAGGTTTTAAGAGAAGATGTTTGATCATACTTCCACGATAATTGTTAAATTGCAGAGAAATAACCGCCATGACACTGCGCTGGCTCGTTTGTATTTTATCCTTATTCTTCCTCCATCTGGCTCAGGCGCAACCTGCTAAAGTGACACTTTCAGGTTCCGTTAGAGACGCAAGCAGTAAGTCAGCATTATCCTTCGTTAACGTTACTTTGAAATTGGCGAAAGACAGTTCTCTTGTGGCCGGTACTATTTCCGGGGAAGATGGCCGGTTTACTTTTCCTGATCTAAGCAGTGGGAGCTATGTGCTTGTGCTTACCTACATCGCCTACCAGCCCAAAATGCAACCGGTGCTGGTGGGGCAGCTAACGAATTATTTGGATTTGGGGAACATCGAGCTATCAAG
>JACMJX010000125.1 GCA_014380425.1 Chitinophagaceae bacterium
ATCACAATACAAAACCTCGCTTTTTCAACACCCCGAATCCCGTTCGTGACATGATATAGCCCGTTCGTGACGTCCATTAGGCAGTTCGTGACGTTGGTGTACCGAAACGGATATTTGTCACCGTATCTTTGCATGATCATTCCAAAGTAACAGAGGCCGACACCCGGAACAAAGGGAGCGGTGCTCCAGAGTTCAACTCTGCTGCAATGGATGATGCATTCATTAGGTTTTGTAGTTCTTTGAAATATTGTTATCGTGCAAGCATTTAAAACCGGAATATTATGTGGATTCCGGGAAGCATTTCGCGTATAGAAACGAATAGCGGTGGAAGGATAAAAGCGAAGTATTATATTTGCCCAAACAGCAGCGGATGTTGAAACAACTAGCGTCCAAACAGAAGCACACTTATGAATGGATCGATTTACTGAATCCGGATGAAAGTGAAGTGCATGAGCTGGCGGTCCGATATGGATTGCACGAGGCTTCAGTGATCGACGCGCTTCAGCAGGATCATCTTCCGAAATATGAACTTGTGAAGGATTATGTGTTTCTGATTCTTCGTATTTATGATCCTGTTAATGAGGTGGAAGCAGACACGGCGCCCGAGCTGACCAATAAGCTGGCGATCTTTATTTCGGATAGCTATATCATCACGATTCACAGGAGCGAATGGGCACAGCTGGAACAAATAAGCCGGGACACCGTTGAAACCGGCGTGTGCAAGAACCCCCGGCATGTGTTGCTTCAGATCATGAAAGCGGGATTGCATACGTATGATAGGCCTATAGGAAAGCTTACTTCGGCTATCGAATATTACGAGGAACAGGTATTCTTGAAGGATAAGCACAAGCCGATATTGAAAGGGCTGTACTTCGTCAAGCGAAAAGTAGATGTGATCCGTCGTCTTCTGTTGCTTACTTATGAGTCGGTGGACAGGCTCGACCCTACCGATACATCCAACGCTTATAGCCGGGACCTGCGGGATCTCTATGTGAAACAACAAACCATATTCGATACCCTTTCAGAGAATACCAATCATTTGCTAGGCATTTACTTCAGTATATCTGCCCAACGCACCAATGAAACCATCCGGGTGCTGACGATCTTTTCGGTGTTTTTTATGCCGCTTACTTTCATTGTAGGCATTTATGGTATGAACTTCGAGCACATGCCCGAATTGAAATGGAAACTGGGTTATCCGGGCGTTATGATCCTGATGCTTCTGATCGTCGTAATCATTTTAACCTGGTTTAAGCGTAAGCGGTGGTTGTAAAGAACTAACATTACGGTGTACGATGTAAAAGCAGTTTTTGGGTTACTACTTCCGTTTTCTCCAATGCCTTACGAAATTCCTTCACGTTTTTGAAGGCGAGTTGCGAGAGTGTTCTCGTTTCATAAATTACTTCAAAAGACGGCACTTCAAAAGGCCATGGAACAACGGTGATGGCTTCTTCCTTTGTGGAATACATGGCATAAGGTTCTCCGTCTGGCCCGCTGCTGATTTCGATCTTGCGGTGCTCGGGCTGTATCAATCCCTGACAGATCAACAGGGAAAAAGCGTCGCAAAATTCGAGCAGTTCGTAGCTTCGGTTTACTTGTTCTACATCTGCGCCGGAGACTGCCAGCCATTTCTTTTCCTGGCGCTGTAGCATTTTACAAAACTCTTGCGCATTCGGATCTTTTCCGTGAACAAATCGAATATGATGAGAGATGAGCAGTGCAGTGTATGCGCTTTTGGTTTCCGCCATCCGGATTAAATGATCACCGTCGTCTTTATGGAAAAAAGTTGCTTTGAAGTTTTTGGGGCCTCCGGTTTCGTTTAGCAGGTCTTCGTTCTCCCATTCATTATATACTTCATCGTGATCGGCCGTTGCGATAAGTGTTTCTATCCACCTTGCGGGTTGTTTGTTTTTTGCCCATTGCGCGCAGATCTGCGCGGCTAACAATCCATGTGATCTTTGTGTGATAATTTGCCAGCCGGATTCCGTGTAGTTTACAATCATGACAGTGTTCTCGTTCCTGGCAAAAATACCAAAAATTACGCTGAGAATTGTTCAAAGTGATACTGTTTGCTTATTAGCCGAGCTGGGTACAGTATTTGCAGAGAAAGGTAACATATTACTGTTCTCTACCTTAATAAGATGACGAACCTACTCAACTGTTTAAGCATAATCCTTGTAATCATTTCCTTAGTTCCGCTGATCCGGAACGACTACTGGATTTTTAGAATATTTGAATATCCAAGACTGCAAAAACTCACATTGAATGCGATCCTGATAGCAGTGATAGTGCTCTTTTATTTTCCAAAGGAGCTGAAAGATCAACTGATTTTCGGGGTACTCGCGCTCAATCTGCTTTACCTCATTTACCAGGTATTTCCTTTTACGGCGTTTGCTCCTAAACAGATCATCAAAAGCCGCCACTTGTCTGGAAGTGATAACATTACCATACTGATTGCCAATGTTTTTCAGGATAATCGGCGCAGTAAGGACTATCTTGAATTGATAAACGAATGCAATCCGGATGTAATCCTGTTGGTTGAAACGAATAATTGGTGGCAACAGGAAATGGATGCAATCGGTTCAGATTATCCCCACCAGTTGAAGGTGCCGCTGGAAAACACTTATGGGATGCTGTTTTATTCGCGGCTGCAACTTAATAACGGCGAGGTTAAATACCTGGTGGAAGATGATATCCCATCGATAGAGGTGGATGTGCGACTAAAATCAGGTAAGGAAGTGAAGTTGTTTTGCCTGCATCCCCAACCACCTGTTCCTCAGGAAAATCCCCGATCAACCGAACGGGATAAAGAGATCTTGCTGGTTGCTGCGAAAGCCAAAACAAGCCGTCTTCCGGTTATTGTTATGGGCGATCTGAACGACGTTGCATGGAGCTATACTACACAGTTATTTGGTAAGATAAGCGGATTGCTGGATCCGAGAAGGGGAAGAGGCTTTTTCAACAGTTTCAATGCCAAACATCCGTTCCTTCGTTTTCCGTTGGATCATCTGTTCTGTTCAAGGGATTTCAGTCTTACCAGCATCCGGAGGATGAACAGTTGCGGGTCTGATCATTTTCCGATGTGTATCAATCTGCAACACGATGCCAAAGCGAAAAGCCAGAACGAAAAGCCTGTAGCGGACGCAGCCGATAAAGAGATGGCTGAAGAAAAGATAAATGCTGTTACTGCCTAACAGACTCATGGCAGCTAAGAACCGTTGAAGTTATAATTCGCCTGCAGTTGGTAATAACCGCGGCAGCTTGAAGAAAAAGGAAAGCGGAGGTTCGATTTCATCCATTTTAAAGTACTTTTGCGGTATAGCGTTATAAAATATGAAATCTAACAGAGCCTTAATTTTCTCTCTTATCCTGATCGTATTGTTTGCCTCTATATATAGGGTAATACCAAGCCGCCCCTTCGGTTTTGCGCCACAACTGGCCATTGCTCTTTTTGCCGGTGCCGTAATCAAAGATAGAAAATGGGCTTTTAGTTTACCCATCTTTTCACTCTTTTTATCCGATCTCTTGTATCAGTTGCTTTTTGATAAAGGGCAAACGGATATCTGGGGATTTTACGAAGGACAATGGCAGAACTACCTGTTGTTCGCAGGGCTTGTGGCGATCGGGTTCTTCATCAAGAAAATCAACGTTGTTAATGTATTGGCAGGTTCTCTTGCCGCTCCTATAGTGTACTTTCTTACTTCCAATTTCCTGGTGTGGGCCGGGTGGCAGGGAACCCGTGGCTATAACAGGCCAAAGACTTGGGACGGACTGCTGATGTGTTATGCCGATGGTCTTCCATTTTTCCCCTGGACGGTAGTGAGCACTGTTCTGTTCAGTGCGCTTCTGTTTGGCGGCTACTACCTGGTAGGGCAGTTCAGCGTGAAACCAGCGCTTACCAGATAATTCTTACTGATCTCCGCCGTATTCATAGCCCTCGTCTATATCGAGGTCTTTTCCGTCTGCCGCAGTAGTCGCGAGAATATCGCACCTGTTGTTATTTACATTATCCGCATGGCCTTTTACCCAAACGAACTGGATATGGTGAGCCGATGCAAGCCCGGCATACCGGAGCCAAAGATCGCTGTTCTTTTTTCCTTTAAAGTTGGTAAGAATCCATTTCTTTAACCAGCCCAGTTGGACTGCTTTTACCACATACTGACTGTCGGAATAGACCGTTATGTTCAGTGCCGGTTTCTTAAGATTCTCCAGTGCAGCGATTACAGCCATCAATTCCATCCTGTTATTGGTGGTTCGTCTGTAGCCTTTGGAAAGTTCCTTTTTTACGGCACCCCATTGAAGGATGGCCCCATAACCGCCCGCACCTGGGTTGCCGCGTGAAGAGCCGTCTGTATAAATTACCAGCTGATTGGTTGTCGTCATACCTGGAAAACGCCTGTTTTAAAAGTACCCATCTCCGGTTGCTGGTTGGCGGCCCTTAAGCCTTCCGAGATTACGTTTCTTGTTTCCAGGGGGTCGATAATACCATCCACCCATAGCCGGGCCGCCGCATAATAAGGCGAGGTTTGTAATTCGTAGCGGTCCTTGATTTCATTCAGCAATTTCGTTTCTTCCCCAGCGCTTACTTCCCTGCCTTTGGCCTTCATGCCGGCAACCTGAATTTGCAGGAGCGTTTTAGCTGCCTGGCCGCCGCCCATTACTGCCAGCTTTGCCGTCGGCCACGCGTAGATGAAGCGGGGATCGTAAGCTTTGCCGCACATGGCATAGTTACCAGCGCCATAGGAATTGCCAACAATGATAGTGATCTTCGGTACTACTGAGTTGGCAACGGCATTCACCATTTTAGCGCCATCTTTTATAATACCTGAGTGCTCGCTGCGGCTCCCTACCATAAAGCCGGTTACGTCCTGTAGAAAAACAAGCGGTATTTTTTTCTGGTTACAGTTCATGATAAAGCGGGCTGCTTTGTCGGCACTATCGTTGTAAATAACACCACCCATCTGCATTTCGCCTTTCTTGCTTTTCACCATTTTGCGCTGGTTGGCTACAATGCCTACCGCCCAGCCGTCTACCCGTGCATAGCCACATAAGATGGTTTTGCCGTAGTCTTTTTTATATTCATCAAACACGGAGTGGTCGGTAATGCGGTCTATGATATCCAGCATATCGTAAGGCCTGGTAGCATCGGCAGGAAGAAGTCCATAAATCTCCGCCGGGTCTTTTGCGGGCGCAGCAGGAGTTATCCTGTCAAATCCTGCGTTTTGCGTTTGAAGACCGAGGCGCGCCATGATTTTCTTAATATGATCCAGGCATTCCTGTTCTGTTTTAAATTTATAATCGGCAATACCGGACAGCTCTGTATGCGTGATAGCACCGCCCAATGTTTCAGCGTCGGTATCTTCACCTATGGCAGCCTTTACCAGGTAGGGGCCTGCTAGAAAAATACTGCCGCTTCCTTCCACCATAAGTGTTTCGTCGCTCATAATGGGTAGATAAGCACCCCCGGCAACACAGGCTCCCATAACCGCCGCGATCTGTGTAATACCCAGGGCACTCATACGGGCATTGTTGCGGAAGATGCGGCCGAAATGTTCTTTATCCGGAAAAATTTCGTCCTGCAGGGGCAGGAACACACCCGCACTGTCTACCAGGTAGATCACTGGAAGGTTGTTCTCCATAGCGATCTCCTGCATCCGAAGGTTCTTTTTACCCGTGATTGGAAACCAGGCACCCGCCTTAACCGTTTGATCGTTGGCGATGATCACGCATTGCCTGTTGCTTACATAACCCATTCCTGCAACGGTTCCGCCGGAGGGGCAGCCGCCCTGTTCCTCATACATCCCGTGCCCGGTAAAAGCACCTATTTCAGTAAAGGGTGTGTCTTTATCAATGAGATAATGAATACGTTCACGGGCAGTTAGCTTGTTCTTCTCATGCTGCTTGGCGATTGCTTTTTCGCCCCCGCCCAGCGATACTATTTTCAGTTGCTGACGCATATCTGCCAGCAATCGTTTCATGGCATCTTTATTCTTATCAAATTCAAGGGTCATGTGATATTGTTAAAGATGCAAAATAAGGTCTTTGTCGCGGCAATGCGAATTAAAGGGACAGGCTTTCGCTATTTTCCCAGAATTCTGGAAAGGTTTAAATCCGGTAGCAGCAATTTCTATAATTTTATATGGAAATGAAGCACCAACGAAAAGCGCCCTGGATCGTTTTACTCAGTCTGGCATTGTTCATAAAGATTTTTTCCCTGTTCCCGAACCTGGTGGAGCAGTATTATTCCAGAGGTGTTTATCCTTATATAGCAAAGTTTCAACGGCTGTTATTAGGTTGGATTCCGTTTAGTGTCGGAGATATCCTTTATTTTTTTGCAGGGCTGTATCTGGTAAGGGTTTTAGTTGTTGTTATAAGAAACCTTATAAGGAAACAGATCAACAAGCAGGCAGTGGTATCTTTTTTCAGAGAAGCTGTGTTGATCATTCTATCCATTTACGTGGTTTTTAATTTATCATGGGGGCTAAACTATAACCGCATCCCGATGGCACAGCGGTTTGGTTTAAATACCACCACTTACTCCACCCCTGAACTGTACAAGCTGGTTCAATTGCTTGGCGATACCCTGAATGCGCTCGACTCTGCAGGAATAACAGATGACACGGTGCTGAGCACAAAAAGATCGCTGTTCGACGAGGCGGTAAATACCTACCAGATCGTCGGGCAGCAATATCCTGATCTTTTCTATCAACCCCGATCGGTGAAGCCTTCGCTGTACAGTTATCTTGGGAACTACCTTGGCTTTTCAGGTTATTACAATCCTTTTTCCGGAGAAGCGCAAGTGAATACGACTATTCCAGCTTTTGTGCAGCCCTTTGTTACCTGCCATGAGATCGGGCACCAGCTTGGGTATGCAAAGGAGGATGAAGCCAATTTCTCCAGCTTCTTGTCGGCCCGTTGCTCGCCGAGTGATGCTTTCCTCTACTCCATTTACTTCGACATGTATTCCTATGCCCGGCGGGAACTGTATCTGAGAGATAGCATCCAGATGAAAGCCCTGTACAAACAATTGCGTCCCAGGGTGAGAAGGGATTTTACCACCATAAGGGAGTTCTACAAGAAATACGAGAATCCGTTCGAGCCTTTGATAACCAAGCTGTACGCGCAATATCTTAAAGCCAACCAGCAACCACAGGGTATGATGAGCTATAATGAAGTAGTGGCTATGCTGATTTCGTATTATATAAACGAGGGTGCGATTGAGCAGGAGCGTTCTGAAATTAAAGGTAGTGCAGACAGCACCCGGCAGGCCGGGGAAGCTTATCCCGATTGAGCAAAAAAACAGTATCTTCAGCCAAATTTTTTATATGAGTGCGATAATAGATTACTGGTGGATCATTCTCGTTATTGTGATATTGCTGAGTGGCCTGGTTACGGTAAACCAGGGAATGATAGCGGTGATAACATTGTTCGGAAAGTACCAGCGCATTCTGAGGCCTGGTCTCGGATTCAAGATACCTATTCTGGAGCAGATTTATAAAAAGATCAGTATTCAGAACCGATCGATAGAAATGGAATTTCAGGCCGTTACATTTGATCAGGCGAATGTATATTTCAAAAACATGTTACTGTATTCGGTTCAAAACGCCGAGGAAGAGACCATCAAGAAAGTTGCTTTTAAATTCATAAGCGACCGCGACCTGATGCAGGCGCTTACGCGGACGATCGAAGGCACCATTCGTTCGTTTGTTGCCACGAAGCGCCAATCGGAAATTCTGGCCTTAAGAAAGGAGATTGTTGAATACGTCAAGGAACAGATAGACCTTCTGCTGGAAGACTGGGGCTATCATTTACTCGATCTGCAGATCAATGATATCACCTTCGATAAGGTAATTCTTGACAGTATGAGCAGGGTAGTGGCCAGTAATAATCTGAAGGCCGCTGCGGAGAACGAGGGCCAGGCGCTACTCATTACCAAAACGAAATCAGCCGAAGCAGAAGGCAATGCTATCAAGATATCCGCCGAAGCAGAAAAGACCGCAGCGCAGCTCCGAGGCCAGGGTGTGGCTTTATTCCGGGCTGAAGTAGCCAAGGGTATGAGCCAGGCGGCTGAAGAAATGAAGCAGGCAAATCTGGACACCAATGTGATCCTGTTTAGCATGTGGACGGAAGCGATCAAGAATTTTGCAGAAGTAGGTAAAGGCAATATCATCTTTCTAGACGGAAGCAGCGAAGGCATGACCAAGAGCATGAATCAGATTATGGGGATGCTGGAGATGAAAAGTACCAAAAACCCATAATGGACTTATAAAATGACATTTAACATTTGTCAT
>JACMJX010000126.1 GCA_014380425.1 Chitinophagaceae bacterium
CCGATGGCGTGACGCAGTGCGTCTATCCGGCTTGTTTGACCACAGCCCTTGCCAATCAGCTGTTTATTCTTCACCAGGGCAATAGCATTCGATTTGAGATGCTTGCAAACGATGTTGGAGAATTCCAGGTCGCTTCTTTCCTGGGCAGTGGAGTTTCTTCCGCCCGCTTCCTCCCATTTCAGATAGCTGCCTTCATCATGCTGCTGGCTGAGAACACCGTTTAAAAGAGATTTATATTGACCAGAGCCACCTGCTTTTCCGATCTGCTGGAGAAGAATCCGGTTCTTTTTGCTTTTAAGTACCACAAGCGCCTCTTCACTGAATGAAGGAGCAATGAGCACCTCAAAGAATATTTCACTGATGGCATTCGCCGTTTCTTTGTCGATTTCAGCATTACATACCAGTACTCCACCAAACGCACTTTCAGGATCTCCTGCCAGTGCAGCTTCCCAGCTCGATTTAACATCTGGCCTGCACGCAATGCCGCAAGGATTGGTGTGCTTGATAATGGCAAAGGTTGTTTCTGTAAATTCCTGTATCAGCTGCACCGCAGCTTCCACATCTACCAGGTTATTGTAGGAAAGTTCTTTTCCATTCAACTGTATGAACAATTTACTGACGTCGCCATAAAAAACACCCTGTTGATGAGGGTTTTCGCCATAGCGCATTACAGTGGCATTTTGATCAAAGGGGTTAAAATGATTCGACTGCATAAAATAGTTAGAAATGGCGATATCATAACCCGAGCAAATATTGAACGCCTTTGCAGCGAATGCTCTACGCTGTTCCAGCGTTGTTACGCCTTTTTGCTCCCTTAGGATCGCTTCGAGCTGTGCGTACGCTTTTTTGGAAGCTACCACCACCACATCTTTATGATTCTTCGCCGCCGCCCGTATCATGGAAGGCCCCCCGATATCTATTTTCTCGATAATTGCTTTTTCTTCCGTAGTGCTGGCAACCGTTTCCTCGAAAGGATAAAGATCCACTATTACCAGGTCAATTTCCGGGATCTTGTATTCCGCCATTTCTCTCAGGTGCTGTTCATCGTCCCGCTTTCCTAGAATACCTCCAAAAACGGCCGGGTGCAGCGTCTTAACCCTTCCCCCCAAGATGGAAGGATAAGTGGTAAGCGACTCCACCGGAGTACAGGGAACGCCAAGGTCCTCTATAAAAAGTTGAGTTCCTCCTGTTGAATAAATAGTGATCCCCAGGGTATGAAGCTCTTTTACGATAGCATCCAGCCCATCTTTATAAAACACGGAGATAAGGGCAGCTTGAATTTTCTTGTCCATAGCTTTTAGTTGAAAAGAGCGGCAAAGCTAAGTAAATCGGTGAAGAAAGGAGAAGATAAGTACGGTATGTATTCAATATGCGGCATACCGCTTTCGCCTCCAACGTTCCACAAGCGCAATGAACAGAAATAATATAATTAGCTGGTAAAAAGATATCCCTATTTCCCCGGTAACCGTTAAAGGCATCCTCTCGATATGAATTATAAAATCATTCATCAGCCTGATAAGGAATGTAACGATCCTTCCGGTAAACACAGGTAATATGGGGAAAAAGGACACTACACACAAAACAAGCATTCCCATCAGGATAAGGGTCGACAATGGCACCGCCACCATATTGGATACAAGAAACCAGTTCGGGAACTGCTGGAAATAATAAAGACAGAGAGGGATGGTTAAAACCTGGGCAGAAAGCGTAACGGCTGCCAGCTTCCATATAATATCGAGCAGTTTGTTTCTAACACAGACAAGATTATATATTGGTTTCATGAAGATAACCAGGCTCAATACCGCCATATAAGATAACTGAAATCCTGCATCGAATAGCCATAATGGATGAAAGCAAAGCAGTAAAAAAGCAGAAACGGCCAGGCTGTTGTAAATGGAACTTCTTCTATTGATGCTATTGCCCAACACAATAACAGAAAACATAAGCGCCGACCGTAATACGGAAGGCGAACTGCCTGCCAGCAGGCTGAAACTCCACAAACCACTTAGCAGAACAAGGGGCCGTAACCAGTTGAAATAGCGTAATAACGAAAAGGGTTTTAAAAGCACCAGCAGAACATAGTAAATAAGCCCGACATGCAGCCCCGAAATTGCTATTATATGAACGACACCTGTATTGGAGTAAGAGCGCACCAGTTCCTTATCCAGATCATTCTTATATCCGATCAGCAAAGCTTCAGCCAGCCCGGCTTCTTTCTTTCCTTCAATATAAGTTCGTAAAACCGCCAGCGTCTTTTCACGTGTATATGAAAATAGTCTGCTAAAACCCCGCACCGTTTCACTATCCAGAACCAGGTATTGTCCGTTTTGCAGGTAAGCCTGGTGATATGTATTCATCAGGGCACAATACTTACGGTAGCTGAAGCCGGTGCTGTTTGGAAAATCGGCAATGGGTCTAAGCTTCGTTGCGATGCAAAGAAGGTTGCCAGCCCTTACAGGTAAAGAGCTGTCTTTTTCTATGGATAATGTGATTGTGCCAGACGCGGCTTTCACGCTATCATTCAGTATTATCCCTTCTATATTCGTCGTAACCCTGTAAGAAACTGTTTTTTCCAGCGGGGGATCCCTCACCCGCACGAGTAATACAGCATTCTTTGCGTTTTTATATCCTATCCAGTTTTTATCATTCCTGATATCCCCTAAAAAAACAAGCAGGCAGGCCAGAAGGAAGAACAGAACATAAATAGAAGCTGCCGACATACAATACCAGTAAAAGCGCCGGTACAAATGGCTACCATTCACCACTACAAATAATGCCAGGGCAGCTAAAATACTATACAGAATTATCCGGATAGGAAAAGGCCTATTCCATTGGCAAGTAATTCCGGTAGCAAATGGAATTAAATAACGGATAAAGGGAGCTTCTTTCCACAAAGGAGCCGGTTTGAATTTCATCCCTCTAAAATAAGATAGGGATCTGCTTCGAAAGTGGTGAAACAACCCTTTTTCTGCCCCGTAGTCAACTCTTCATAGGGCGCAATAATGGCAGTTCATTTAATAGGTTCAATAGACAGTGATCTTATAACTAGATTTCGTTGATACTAAGTAAATACTAGGCAGATCCTAGGTAAATACTAGGTAGATTCTAGCTTGTTGTACCTAGAATGTACCTAGTATCTACCTAGTATCTACCTAGGATGTACCTAGGATGGGCGAAAAATAGCTATAAGATACATGTAGATGTAGCGGTGAAGAAAGGTCGATAAAGCTTGAAAAATCAGCATAATCGTAGGATCCTTGAGCCGGGGAGGGGTTATCAGGGTTCTTAATTTCTAAAGAAATAGTGCCAGAATGGCATTTTTAATAATTACTACAGAACGGCTCTAAATAGCAATTTGTCCAGTGCTTCAAGATGATACGCGGGGGTGAAGGCGACTGCTTCAAGATGACACACGTGGTGTGAAGGCGCCTGCTTCAGGATGACGCGCGGGGGTGAATGACTCACGCAATGGGTTAACCCACAAAACAGGTTTGCAGAGTGGATGTTTACAGAAAGACAGCTTCGCTATTTACTCAGGTACATACTTCTGTCTTTATAAAGCTGCCTGAAATAGGGATCCCGAAGATCCTTGATAAACCGGATCGCTTCACCGGTACTTTTCATTTCAGGGCCAAGCTCTTTATTTACACCCGGAAACTTATTGAAGCTGAATACGGGTTCCTTGATGGCAAAGCCCTTTAGCTTTTTTTCGTACTTGAAGTCGGTAAGCTTGTGCCCACCTATCATTATCTTGGTAGCGATATTCAGGTAGGGAATCTGGTAAGCTTTGGCGATAAAAGGCGTTGTGCGCGATGCCCTTGGATTGGCCTCGATCACATACACTTTACCGTCTTTTATGGCGAACTGAATATTGATCAGCCCTTTAATATTGAGCGCTCTTGCTATCTTTTCCGCATAATGTTCCATAGTGGTGACTATAAGCGGGGTCAGGTTAAAAGCTGGAAGCACGGCGTTACTGTCACCGCTATGGATGCCAGCGGGCTCGATATGCTCCATAACGCCCATAACATGGAACGTATCTCCGTCGAAGATGGCATCGATCTCCGCTTCCTGGCAGCGGTCGAGGAAATGATCAATAAGTATCTTATTGCCAGGAAGATGTTTCAACAGGCTGACGACTGCTTTCTCTACATCTTCATCATTGATAACGATCCGCATTCTTTGTCCGCCAAGTACATAGCTGGGCCGCACCAGCACAGGATAAAGCACCCTGTTGGCTACTTCAATAGCTTCATCTACGGAATGAGCAGTGCCATAATTCGGGTAAGGGATATTGAGTTCTTTCAGCATATCGCTGAACCTTCCGCGGTCTTCCGCAATATCCATGCTATCGAATGACGTACCTATTATCTTGATTCCCTTGTTGTGAAGGCGTTCTGCAAGCTTTAATGCTGTTTGGCCACCTAATTGAACAATTACTCCCTCCGGCTTTTCATGTTCCACTATTTCCCAAAGATGTTCCCAGTAAACGGGCTCGAAATACAGCTTGTCGGCAATATCGAAATCGGTGGAAACAGTCTCGGGGTTACAGTTAACCATAATGGCTTCATAACCTGCTTCCTTGATGGCTAGTAATCCGTGGACGCAGCAATAATCGAACTCGATGCCTTGCCCTATCCTGTTGGGGCCCGATCCGAGTACGATTATCTTTTTTCTGTCTGATACCTTGCTTTCACTGACTCCGCTGCTCTCGAAAGTGGAATAGAAGTACGGTGTTTTGGCTTCAAACTCTGCTGCGCAAGTATCCACCATCTTGAACACTCTTTTAATACCGGCAGCCTTTCTTTTCTCGTAAAGAGAATCTTCCGTGCCATCGTTCATGATGCGGCAGATCTGTTCATCGCTAAAGCCCATTCGCTTGGCGTCTTGTAAAAGATCCATAGGAAGCGATTCCAGCTTGTACTTTGAAAGCTCTTTTTCCATAGTGCAGATCTTCTGGATCTCGTAAAGGAACCAGCGGTCGATGCCATTGGTTGCCTTCGATATGGTGCCAACGGAGATGCCGGCCATCAGAGCATCTTTAATGCGGAAAATCCTGTCCCATTTAGGTATTTTGATATACTCCAGCAGTTCTTCGGCGTGCATAAGGCTTTTGCCATAGTAGCCGAGGCCCACGGCATTGTTTTCAAGGCTCTGGCAGGCTTTCTGAACCGCTTCGGTAAAGCTGCGGCCTATAGCCATTACTTCGCCGACGCTCTTCATCTGCAGGCCAAGTGTATCATCTGCACCTTTAAACTTGTCGAAGTTCCAGCGGGGAATTTTGACTATAACATAGTCTAGTGCAGGTTCAAAATAAGCCGATGTCGTTTTTGTGATCTGGTTTTTCAGTTCATCCAGGAAATAGCCGATAGCAAGCTTGGCGGCTATTTTGGCTATGGGATAACCGGTGGCTTTGGAGGCGAGCGCGGAAGAGCGGCTCACCCGGGGATTGATTTCGATGGCAATGATTTCTTCCGTATCGGGGTTGAGCGCGAATTGCACATTGCATCCGCCGGCAAAGTTGCCAAGGTCTCGCATCATCCTGATGGCTGTATTCCGCATCAATTGATAGGCTGTATCACTTAGCGTCATGGCGGGGGCAACGGTGATCGAATCACCGGTATGCACACCCATCGGGTCAAAGTTTTCTACAGCGCAAATGATCACCACGTTATCATTGGAATCTCTTAATAATTCGAGTTCAAATTCTTTCCAACCAAGTACGGCTTTTTCCACAAGTACTTCATGAATAGGCGATGCCTGAAGTCCACGGTTCAACGCTTCATCGAGATCTTCTTTTCCATGCACGAATCCGCCACCTGTGCCGCCGAGCGTGAAAGAGGGTCGTATTACAAGCGGGAAGCCGATTTCCTGTGCAAACTCTTTTCCTTCCAGGTAGGAATTAGCTGTTTTGGCCGTAGCCACCGGCACTCCCATCTGAATCATCCACTGGCGGAACTTTTCCCTGTCTTCGGCCTTATCGATGGCTTTTATGTCAACTCCTATAAGACGTACATTGTATTTCTCCCAGATACCCAGGTCTTCTGCTTCTTTAGCCAGGTTGAGGGCCGTTTGGCCGCCCATAGTGGGTAATACGGCGTCTATCTGATTTTCTTCCAGTATTTGTTCGATGCTTTCTGCCGTAAGTGGCAGCAGGTAAACCTTATCGGCCATCATAGGGTCCGTCATGATCGTAGCCGGATTGCTATTAATCAGGTACACTTTTATCCCTTCTTCTCTCAGGCTTCTTGCGGCCTGCGTGCCGGCATAGTCGAATTCGCAGGCTTGCCCGATGATGATAGGTCCCGAACCGATAATCAAAACTGATTTTATAGACTGGTCTCTTGGCATTTTGTTATTATAGATGATCGAAAAAACACAAATTGCGCAAAAGTAAGGGAGTGGAAGGTATTTACAAAGAAAGTAAAAATATAAAGGCACCGGTTACAGATGTTGTTTCAATCTGTAGCCGGTGCCTTCCTGCTAAATATAATAATGTTAATTATGATATGCAGCGATCTCGATGTCGTCAAGAACGACGCCGCCTTTGCGAACAAGAGATTTCTTCTCGGCCAGCAGTTTGCGGGTTTCGTACTTGCTTTTAATTTTAAAGACCCATTTTTGCCTCGCCTCTTCTCCTCTGATGGCACCTACAATGAAACCGCCGGTTACGATCAGGAGGATTAGCAGTCTGATTTTAACTTTTTTCATGACTCCTCCAGGTTAATTGGTAATAGTATATAATTAAGACAGTCAAAAGTATCCAAAAGCTGTACCATAGTTAAAAAAAGAATTATAAATAATGGTTAACAATAATCCTTTAACAGGCCATTTCATTCTATTTTTACAGCTTAGATGAATTTATGATACTTTATAAACGTTTTTGGCTGTTTTTAGGATTTCTCTCCCTTGCTTCGAGCTCCTTTTCCCAGATATTTCCATCAAAAGTTTACCCACAAGGATATTTCCGTAATCCCCTGGCAGTACCCATTAGCCTGGCGGGGAATTTTGGGGAATTACGGCCTAATCACTATCACATGGGGCTCGATCTAAAGACCCAGCAACGGGAGAACTTGCCGGTGTACGCAGCGGCTGAAGGTTATATATCGAGAATTAAGGTTGAACCCGCCGGATTCGGCAGGGCTATTTATATCGATCATCCAAATGGTTTTACTACTGTCTATTGCCATCTCAATAATTTTACACCTAAACTGGAAGCCTATCTTAAAGAACAGCAATACATGCAGGAGTCGTGGCGTGTTTTTCTTGCCATACCTTCCGGGCTATTCCCGGTAAATAAGGGCGATTTTATAGCCTATAGCGGTAATACTGGCGGATCACAAGGTCCGCATACGCATTTCGAGATCCGTTCTACTGCCGGAGATGTTAATTTCAACCCAATGCTGTTTGGATTCAACATTCCTGACAATACAAAGCCCGCTTTTTTGAGACTCGCCATTTACGACAGGAACAAGAGCACTTATGAGCAAGCACCCAGGATAGTGCCGGTAAAAAGAACAGCAGGCGATTTTGTTACTACTCTTCCCATCATTTCCGTATCGTCTTCCAGGGTCAGCTTTGCCATTACTGGTTATGATACACACTCTGGTTCTTCGAACCTTAACGGAATTTACGAAGCGGTGCTATATGATGATGACAGCGCTGTTATAGGTTTTCAGATGGACGCTATTAGTTATGAAAGCACCCGCTATTTGAATGCACATATCGATTACCGTACAAAAGCAACAGGAGGGCCTTACCTGCAGCATTTGTCACAGTTACCGGGGTATGTGAATTCCATCTATACAAATTTCATGGGCGACGGTATTATTGATCTGAGTGATGGTGGCGTTCATGCCATTCGCATCCGTATCAGAGATGCTTATGGCAATACTTCTGCACTCAGTTGCAGAATTCAGTATAACGGGGTCTTGTCTTCCGTTACAACACCGGCAGGAAAACTATTTCATCCCCTGATGCTCGATGTATGGGAAAGTGAAAATTGCGAGTTTTATATCGGAGAAAAATGCCTGTACGACGCTGCTCATATAAAGCATCTTGTGTCGGTATCTGCAAGTGCACAGGTAGTTTCAGATGTTCATACGATCGGCGAAACGTATATTCCATTGCAGGATTCAATAACCATAAGGATCCGGCCTACTATACCGGTTGAGGGTGAACGTGCGGCTAAAGTAGTGATGCAACGTGTTAGTGGCGCCAAAACGGATGTGCAGAAAGTGGAATGGCAGGGCGAATGGGCTGCTGCAAAGTTCCGGGATTTTGGACGTTTTCAGCTGGTGGTGGATGAGTCTGCTCCCGTAATAGTGCCCATAGGATTTCGGAATGGCTCGGTGCTTTCAACATCTTCGAGGATTGCTTTCACTGTGAAAGATAATCTCGTAAAGTTCAAAAACGTGCGAGCCCTTCTGGATGGTGAATGGCTACGCTTCAATAACGACAAAGGCAGAACGTTTATTTATCAGTTCGACGAAAAGTGCCCGCGGGGCGCGCATACACTTTTTATATCAGCAGAAGACGAAGCTGGCAATACGGGTACGGGAACTTATAGCTTTACCCGTTAATGCAAAGAGAGATGGATTACAAGATCAAAGAGAACTCGAAAATAGCGGCTATTGCGGCTTTGCTGATGAAGGCCAGCCAGATGGCCATGGTAGTGGGCAAAACAATTTACCTGCACAATACATCCCGGGAAGAATTCCTCGGGGATACACGGTGGTTGAGGCATGAGATGGTTCACTTACGCCAGTTCGAGAAGTACGGGCTGCTAAGGTTTCTTTTATTATATACCTGGGAAAGCATCCGGAAAGGCTATTATAACAACAAGTACGAGATAGAAGCCAGAAAAGGGGAAACTTTATAGCATCCATGTGATGTCTCCCACGTCAAATGCTCTTTCCAGCGTATCGAAGGTTATCAGTTTGCCTTCAGCCGATACCCGCCGGATTTCTGTTTCAAATACGGCTGTTTCTACTTTCAGCCTTACCTTTTCATCGCGTTTGAAAAGAACATCATTGTATGCCTGGATGGTGCCAGCTGTACCGGCAGACAGTGCATTGTACCGGGTATCGATCCAGGTGCAGAGTTCTTTACTCAGTTCTATAATATCGAACGTTTTGCCGGTGATCTGTTTAAGGGAAACAGGGTTTTTAAGGTCTTCAGCAAATATGGTTTGATTGATGTTGATACCCATACCGGCTACTGCGAACTGCCAGTTGCTGGCTTTTATTACGTTTTCTATGAGAATGCCCCCTGCCTTTCTGTCACGCCAGTAAATATCATTCGGCCATTTTATTCTTGTTTCGTCACCTGCATAGTATTTGAAAAAGTCAAAACACCCGAGTGCAATGGCCATACTCAGAAGAAACTGATGAGAGAGCGGAATGAGTGAAGGCTCGATAACGGCACTAAGAACAATGTTTTCGGCTTTACTGGTTTTCCAGGTTTTGCCACGCTGGCCTTTTCCTGCTGTCTGCTCCATCGCAAGCCAGCAATTGCCGTGTTTCGCCATTCCTTCATGAACCATTCCGATGGCATAGTTGTTGGTACTTTCGACTGATTGTAAAACAGTTATTAAATTCCCTATCTTGGTTACCGATGCATTATTTGCCAAAAAGAGTACTATTTTTGATTCAAGCGAATTTAAGAGTTTCTTTATAGTGTGTAAGGAACTGTACTTTTAAAAAATATATTATTAATTAAAAAGATTTGATTATTGGAACAGCTGAGCATATTATCTACACGTGATAATAAGAGTGTAGCAAGAATAACAAGAAACTCAAAGATATTTAAAACCATTCTCCAGGCAATACAGGAAAAAAAAGGTGAGAATATAGTATCGTTGGATTTAAGAAAGATTCATGAGGCAGTATCAGACTTTTTCATCATTGTGTCTGTAAGTAGTACTACCCAGGTAAAAGCAATCTCCGACAATGTGGAGGAACAAATGAGAAAGATTTGCGGAGAATCCCCGTACAAACATGAAGGTCATCAGGCAGCCCAATGGGTATTGATTGACTATGTAAATGTTGTGGTGCATGTTATGCAAGAAGAAACCCGCAAGTTTTACAGACTGGAAGAATTATGGAGCGATGCTCCGCTAATGGAGCATAAAGGGTAATGGGTTTATAAAAATTGCTTTAACAGCATATATAAAGACACTAAAAAATAACATGTCACAAGAAGATCAAAAACCGAACGAAAGAAGTTTTCCACGCATACGACCGAAAGATGATAGCAAGAATCCTCGTAAAGGTCCTAAATTCAGTATTTACTGGGTTTGGGGCGCAATAGCTGCGATCCTTATTGGCTTCAACATTTTTGGTGAGTTTCCTACTGAAAGGTCGGTGATCTACCAGAATGATTTTATATACGATATGCTCGCGAAGGGAGACGTAGAGAAGATTTCGCTCGTAAGCGGAACCAAGAACGTTGTGCGGGTTTATATAAAAAAAGATAGCCTTGCCAAGCCTTATTACAAGCAGAAGCTGGAAAAGCGGGTTCCTGTTAAGAACGACAAAGGGCCTCAGTTTGAATTTGCTATCACAAAGCCGGAAATCTTTTCCGACGACCTGAGAGATTTTTACAAGGACAATCCACAGTTAGAAAAAGTTCCTTTGGAAAATAATATAGAAAGCGACTGGCTACAGCCGTTTATCGGCTTTATAGTTCCGATCATCATCATAGTACTGATATGGGTGTTGCTAATGCGCAAGATGGGTGGTGGTGCCGGCGGTGGTGCAGGGCCAGGCGGTATTTTCAATATAGGAAAATCTAAAGCCACCTTGTTCGACAAAGGCACCCGGGTGAATATCAACTTCAACGACGTGGCCGGGCTCGACGAAGCAAAAGTGGAAGTGATGGAAATCGTCGACTTCCTGAAACAGCCTAAAAAGTACACCGCTTTGGGCGGTAAGATTCCGAAGGGAGCTTTACTGGTAGGCCCTCCGGGAACCGGTAAAACTCTTCTTGCCAAAGCAATGGCAGGAGAAGCGCAGGTACCGTTCTTTAGCCTGAGCGGAAGTGATTTCGTGGAAATGTTTGTGGGTGTGGGTGCAAGCCGTGTGAGAGATTTGTTTAAGCAGGCAAGAGAAAAAGCACCTTGTATTATATTCATAGATGAAATTGATGCTATAGGACGTGCGAGAGGCAAGAATGCGATGATGAGCAATGATGAAAGGGAAAGCACCTTGAACCAGTTGCTTGTAGAGATGGACGGATTCAGCGGAGAAAGCGGGATTATTATTCTTGCTGCTACCAACAGACCGGATGTACTGGATAGCGCCCTATTGCGCCCGGGCCGTTTCGACAGGCAGATTTCTATCGACAAGCCGGATGTGAAGGGTCGCGAAGCCATCTTTAAAGTGCATCTTAAGCCCATTAAAACATCTACCCAGGTAGATATTCATAAGCTGGCCGAACAGACTCCGGGATTTGCAGGAGCCGATATAGCCAACATCTGTAACGAAGCAGCACTGATAGCTGCCCGTCATGGTAAAGCCGGCGTAGAGATGTCAGACTTCCAGGATGCGGTGGACCGGGTAATCGGTGGTCTTGAAAAGAAGAACAAGATCATAGCACCTTCGGAGAAAAGAATCATTGCATACCACGAGGCAGGACATGCTATTTGTGGGTGGTTTCTGGAGCATGCTTATCCTTTGCTGAAAGTTACCATCGTTCCGAGGGGAGTGGCGGCATTAGGGTATGCGCAATACACACCGAGGGAACAATACCTGTATGATACCGATCAGCTGTTTGACCAGATCTGTATGACCCTGGGTGGCCGGGCGAGTGAACAGATTAATTTCGGTAAGATCTCTACCGGGGCACAGAACGATCTGCAGCAGATCACCAGGATGGCTTATGCAATGGTGACGGTGTACGGTATGAACGAGAAAGTAGGAAATGTAAGCTTTTACGATCCGGCTGCTGAAAATACGTTCACCAAGCCTTATTCCGAGGCTACCAGCCGGATTATAGATGAGGAAGTGAAATTGCTGATCGACAGGGCTTATGAGCGAACAAAAGAGTTACTGGTAGAAAAACAGCACCAGGTAACGCTTCTTGCAGAAGCGCTGCTGGATAAGGAAGTACTGTTTCAGAGCGACGTAGAAGCACTGATAGGCAAGAGACCTTACGAGGAAAAGAAAACGCTGGATGTTGCCAGCGAATCGACTGAAACGGGTATAGTGAGCGAGGGTGTTCCTCCTTACGATCCCAACGCTACCAACCTTGCGCTCAGCTGATATGAATATATCTCCTTCAAAAGAAAACATCTTAAAGAAAATACGGAAGGCGTTGAGTGCATCAACGCCTCTTCCTTTTCCGGCAGGGGAAGGAAACAGTTCGGTGTTTATGGCTACCCGTAACGAGCTGGAAATGGAGTTTGCTACCCACTTCACAGGGCTGCTGGGGAAGTTCATTTACTGTGCCGATTCTTCAGAATTAGCACTGCAGCTATCGGTACTTGTAAGAGACCTTGGTTGGAATAAGATCTTCTGCAATGAAAAGAAACTGGTGGACCTGCTGGGAGAATTTGGCTTTGCAGGCTTTACTAACAAAGACCTTGCTGGTTGCGATGTAAGCATTACTTCCTGTGAATACCTGGTGGCGCGTACGGGTAGCATCGTGCTAAGTTCTGCAAAAGAGAGCGGACGCGCCGCAAGTGTTTATGCCCCTGTTCATGTCTGCATCGCATACGTAGATCAGCTGGTGTACGATGTAAAGGATGCATTGCAACTTATTAAAGACGAACATGGAGGTAACCTGCCTTCCGTTGTAAGCTTTGCTACCGGTGCCAGCCGTACTGCAGATATAGAAAAGACCCTTGTGGTAGGCGTGCACGGCCCAGGCGAAGTGTATTTGTTTCTCCTGGAAAGATAGCGCACTCTAACTGTATCCAACAAACCCAAATGACCGATTCATGAAACCGGATGCTGGTAAAAAAATATACTTTCTTTCAGATTTTCACCTTGGAGCACCTGATCATAACAGCAGCCTGAGAAGGGAAAAGTATATCGTACGATTTCTTTCATCCATACAGCAGGATGCGGAAAGCATTTTCATAGTGGGTGATCTCTTCGATTTCTGGTATGAGTACAAAAACGTAGTTCCCAAAGGATATGTGCGCATTCTCGGCAAGCTGGCGGAGTTGACGGACAATGGCATAGCTGTTCATTTTTTTACCGGTAATCATGATATGTGGATGAGCGGGTATTTTGAAAAGGAATTGAATATACCGGTATATCATGCTCCTAAAGCCTTTCAATTTGGAGAAAAGAAGTTTTATATAGGTCATGGCGATGGCCTGGGCCCCGGCGATCATGGATATAAGTTTATTAAAAAGATCTTTCGAAACAGGATCTGCCGTGCTCTATTTGGTGCCCTGCATCCCTTTACCGGGATAGGGTTGGCCAATTACTTTAGCAGGAAGAGCCGTGCCGCCACTGGTTCCAACGATGAACACTTTTTAGGAGCTGATAAAGAATGGCTTATTATCTATTGCAAAGAAGTGCTGAAGCTACAGAACTATGATTACTTCATTTTCGGTCACCGCCACCTGCCTATCGATTTTGATTTGAATGGTAAAAGCAGGTATATTAATTTAGGCGACTGGATTCGTTACAACAGCTATGCGGTATTCGATGGAACAAGAACAGAACTAAAATATTACACGGATTGATAAAATTGTTACTGATACTACTTTTTGCATTACCTGCCCATACTATGATGGCGCAAGCAGATACCGCTTTGCCTGCAGGATTGATGACAGGAGATATCGTAGACTTTACGGTCGATAATTTAGGCAATATCTATACGATCAGTAAAACTAACCAGCTTAAAAAAACGACTGCCCGAGGTGATTCGGTGGGTGTATTCAACGATGTGAAGCGCTATGGCAAGCTGTATTCCATAGATGCTACCAATCCGCTAAAAATACTACTTTTCTATAAAGACTTTGGTACCATCGTAGTGCTTGACAGGTTTCTGAACGCTAGAACTACAATAGATATCCGCAAGCAGGGTATTTTTCAGGCAAAAGCGATCGCGCAGAGCTATGACAATGGAATCTGGATCTACGACGAGCAGGAAGCGATATTGAAGCGGATGAACGACGAAGGCACTATTATCGGGCAGACAGCCGATTTGCGGCAGTCAATGGAAACTGCTCCTGCTCCCGAACTGATTGTTGACCAAGACAGGCTGGTGTATCTTTACGATCCCCTGCAAGGCCTGCTGGTGTTCGACTATTTCGGTACGTTGAAACACAAAATTGCCCTTCTCGGATGGCTGGATTTCCAGGTAATCGGCGCCAGTGTTTTTGGAAGAAAAGGAACGCTGTTCGAACGCTATGAACTGAATTCACTTTCACTACAAGAGCAGCAATTTGGTAGTAAACTCACTGGTGTAGACAAGATCCGGATAGGCCCTTCCATGCTTTACTGCCTCAGGAACGGCAGCATCAGTTATTACAAACTCTAGAAGGGATGCCATACATGAACGGTAAATAACTCTCCCTGCAATTCAATAAGTTTGCTGGATGAATATAAGAATACCCAGATATTGGATGTTTCAGCTTACGGGATGGGGGTTATTCTTCTTCATAAATCTCTTTTTCGCCATCACCTTCGACCGGTTTAATAAGATATTTCTAGGCAGATTTCTTGTATTCGTATTTACCGGTATCGCCTTTTCGCATTGGATGCGCTATATAATTATCCGTAAGGATATTCTTGGAAGTACGGTTCAAAAGCAGTTGATGCAGCTTGTTGCTGTTACGATAGTATTCAGTTTGCTGGCCGGTATTACCGATACCGTCATTGTAGGCCTGCTGGATCTTAAACACAAGGAAGAGACGCGCAGGAATATATTCTATGTTATTTCAAGCAATGCGTTGAACGCTTCGTTTTACTTCGCCCTCTGGAACTGTATCTATTTCATTTTCCATTACGTAGATAAAAACAGGAAACAGCAGTTCGATACCCTGAAGATGGAGGCGCTTATCAGAGAACTCGAACTGAAAACGATCAAGTCGCACATTAACCCCCATTTCATATTCAACGCCCTGAATAGTATTCGTGCATTGATCGATGAGAACCCTGGCAGGGCGAGAAATGCGGTTACAGGCTTGAGTAATATTCTAAGAAGCAGCATGCAGGCGGAAAAGCATGAAACAGTTTCTTTTGAAAAGGAATTGAGCATTGTAAAAGACTACCTGGCGCTGGAGCATATCCGCTTCGAAGACAGGCTAGTGGTAGAATACCAGATCGATGAAGCCACGCTATCGCAACCCGTGCCACCCATGATGTTGCAAACCCTGGTGGAGAATGCCATAAAACATGGTATCAGCAAGCAGATAAAAGGAGGCACCGTGCGGATCATTTCATCCTTTAAAGGAAGGTTTCATGAACTCGTAATACAGAATACAGGAAGGTTGAGTGGTGTTGTTAACGAAGACGGTTTCGGCTTGTCTGCTACAAGGAGTCGCCTATATCTCATGTTTGGAGAGAGAGCTGCATTTGATATCAGAGAAGTGAATGAAAGTATGGTGGAGGCAGTGATTCATCTCCCCCTTGCATAAAAATTAACGGATTGTTTATGATAAGAACGATTATTGTTGATGACGAAAGGCTTGCACGAAACGAATTGAAGAAGCTGTTGCAGGAGTTTCCGGAAATAGAAATTGTGGGAGAGGCAGTAAATGCAGGAGATGCAATAGAAAAAATAGCCGACCTTCAACCCGAACTGGTATTTCTAGACATTCAAATGCCAGGCAAAACAGGGTTTGATATGCTGGCGGAGCTGGACAGAGCTCCAGTGATTATATTTACCACAGCGTACGACGAATATGCTCTAAAGGCCTTTGAAGTAAACGCCCTCGACTATCTATTGAAACCGATAGATCCCAAACGTTTGTCAGACGCTGTACAGAAATTGCAGATAGGGGAAGAAAGCGCAGGTGGTTTGCAGAACGAAGCATCCATCAATAAGTCGTTGCTCACTGAAAATGACCAGGTGTTTGTGAAGGATGGCGAGAAGTGCTGGTTTGTTAAGCTGAGCGAAATCCGTTTGTTTGAAAGCGTAGGTAATTACGCAAAAGTTTATTTCGGGCTCAACAAGCCATTGATACTTAAATCGCTGAATGCATTGGAAGAGCGCCTGGATGAAAAAGTCTTTTTCAGGGCAAACCGGAAGCATATCATTAACTTGAAGATGATTGAAAAAATAGAGCCTTATTTCAACGGGGGCCTGCTGATAGACCTTAAGGGCGGCGAAAAGATAGAAGTAAGCAGAAGGCAGACGGTGAAGTTCAAGGAGATGATGAGTTTATAAAAGGAACCCAAATACATCATATGAATAAGATTTTCTTTTTGCTATTATGCGCCACGGCTACTCAAGCCGTTAGGGCACAGGATACGGCCAGTGTAATTAGCGCCGATAAGGTACAGGCGATTGAGCGCGCGCTCTCCTCCGACGAAATGGGAGGGAGGGGTCTGTTTACACCAGGCCTGGATAAGGCAGCTGCATATATTGCCGAAGCGTTCAAAGTTGCCGGATTGTTGCCATGGCGGCCAGATAGTAGTTACTTACAGAGCTTCCTATTTGAGGATAAAAAGAAGCAGATGAAGCTGATGAATGTTGTTGGCATTCTTCCCGGAAAAAGCAAGAGCGATGAATACGTGATCTTTTCCGGCCATTACGACCACCTGGGCACCACGGGAGACGCCGTAAACGGAGACTCTATTTACAATGGCGCCAATGACGATGCATCCGGCATTACCGCCGTCATTATGCTGGCAAATTACTTTAAGGCCCTGGGCAATAATGAACGCACCCTCATTTTTGCGGCATTTACAGCAGAAGAGAGTGGCGGATTCGGGTCGCAGTATTTCTCCCGGCAATACGAGCCTTCGAAGGTAGTCGCCATGTTCAATATTGAAATGATTGGAACCGAATCGAAATGGGGCAGGAACTCCGCCTTCATTACCGGCTACGAGAAAACGGATATGGGTAAGATCCTGGAAAAGAATCTTCAGGGCAGCGGCTTTACGTTTTATCCCGATCCTTATCCCCAGCAGCAACTATTTTACCGTTCCGATAATGCGACATTGGCAAGGCTGGGAGTACCCGCGCATACCATCTCTACTTCCAAGATGGATAGTGAAGCGTACTATCATACAGTAGACGATGAAATAGAAACGCTGGATATGAGTAATATGGCAGCTATTATAAAGGCTATTGCCGTTAGCGCAGAATCCATCATTGCCGGGAAAGATACGCCTTCTAGGGTTGATAAGGCAGGGTTGAGATAAGGGGCTACACGAGTACGGGAACCGAATGAACCGCTGCACTTATTTCCTTGATAAGATCAGGGTCTTTTTCAATAGCATTACCAACCACTATCATGTCGGCACCTGCTTTGCAGTTTAGGTAAGCTTTCTCGGGATCGTTGATGCCGCCCCCTACGATAAGCGGCACTTCGATGGACTGGGCAACGCTGCTTATCATGCTTTCAGAAATAGACGTTTTTGCACCGCTTCCTGCATCCATATAAATAACTTTCATACCGAGCATTTCTCCCGCCATTGCAGTACAGATAGCTATTTCATTCTTATCCGCAGGAATCGGCAGCGCATTGGAGATATAAGAAACCGTTGTAGGCGCACCACCGTCAATAACCATATAGCCAGTAGAGATAATTTCCACGCCGCTTTTTTTAACTGCGGGGGCTGATATTACGTGCTGGCCTATAAGTAATTCAGGGTTTCTTCCAGAGATGAGCGAAAGATACAGTAAGGCATCCGCTTCTTTAGAAATCTGCGAGATGCTGCCTGGAAAAAGAATAACGGGAATAGAACAGTTCTTTTTGATCTGAAGAATGCATTCATCGAGATGACTCGATATTACAAGACTGCCGCCCAGGAGCAGATAATCTACGCCGGCCCTGGTTGCCAGGTTTGTTATCTTATCCAGCAAGGGAGTATCTACTTTGTCGGGATCGATTAATACCGCAAATAATTTCTTCCCTTCCTGTTTTTTAGCGACCAGTTTTTGGTACAGCACATTATTCATTCAGCTCAGGCGTTGTTGACTAGTGCAAAAATGCAAAAAGTTTTTCAAAGGGCACTACTTATTATGATTATAACAGATCTGTTGTATTATATCCTATGTACGTTAGGAAGTTAACGATGGGTTCAGTAAAACTATTGTTGTTCACATATGTTAATATCTGTGGGGAGGAATTAACCTGGGTAAAAGATATATTCGTATTACTGTCACCCTAGGAAATCTATTCGAAACCTATTAAAATCTAGCCTAATGGCACACACAAAAGAAGTGAACAATGCCCTTGTTTTCAATCGCCGGTTCACCAAGGAGGGCGTTTCCGTTTTTGACCAGTTCGAATACGACTACCGTACATCGGTGATCCGGAACCCGAGCGGAGAAGTTGTTTTCGAGATGAATAATGTAGAAGTGCCGAAGCAGTGGAGCCAGATCGCTACTGATATCCTGGCACAAAAGTATTTCCGGAAAGCAGGTGTTCCCCAAGCCGATGGCTCTTTGGGAAGAGAAGGGTCGGCAAAACAGGTGGCGCATCGTATGGCTAACTGCTGGAAAGTGTGGGGAGAGCGATATGGCTATTTTAAAGAGACGAAAGATGCCGCGGTATTCTATGATGAACTTGTATATAGTATTCTAAATCAGGGTTGTGTTCCTAATAGCCCACAATGGTTCAATACAGGTCTTCATGAAAGTTACGGCATTACCGGCAAGCCACAGGGGCATTACTATGTAGACCCGCGTGACGGAGCACTTAAGAAATCAACCTCTGCTTACGAGCGGCCGCAGCCGCATGCCTGTTTTATTCTAAGCGTGGATGACGATCTCGTTAACGATGGGGGCATTATGGATCTATGGGTACGCGAAGCCAGAATTTTCAAATATGGTTCAGGAGTAGGAACTAACTATTCGAATATCAGGGGAGAAAACGAAAAGCTAAGCGGTGGCGGTACATCCAGCGGCCTTATGAGCTTTCTTAAAATAGGCGATCGTGCTGCAGGCGCTATAAAATCTGGCGGCACCACGAGAAGGGCAGCAAAGATGGTTTGCCTGAACCTGGATCATCCGGAGATCATGAGCTTTATCGACTGGAAGGTGGAAGAAGAAAAGAAAGTGGCTGCGTTGATAGCAGCGGGATACGCTTCCGATTATGAAGGAGAGGCTTACAAGACGGTTTCTGGCCAGAACTCCAACAACTCCATACGAATACCAAACGAATTTTTCCATAAACTGGAAAAAGGAGGCGATTGGGAGCTGAAGGCGCGTACGGATGGAAGCGTTATGCAAAAGGTTCCCGCAAAGGAGATATGGAACAAAATCGCCTATGCTGCATGGCGTTGTGCCGACCCAGGTACTCAATACAATACTACCATTAATGAATGGCATACCTGCCCGAAGGGAGGGGAAATCAAGGCCTCCAATCCCTGTTCAGAATATATGTTCCTCGATAATACGGCCTGTAACCTTGCTTCTGTAAACCTGCGCAGGTTCTTCAACAGTGAAAGCAATGTATTTGATGTGGAAGGTTTTGAATATACCTGCCGGCTATGGACGGTAGTGCTGGAGATTTCTGTATTGATGGCCCAATTTCCCAGTAAGGAAGTAGCGCAGCTTTCCTATGACTACCGCACGCTTGGCCTTGGTTATGCCAATCTCGGATCTATGCTGATGGTAAGCGGCATCCCTTACGATAGTGAGCAAGCAAGAGCCATTGCAGGCTCTATAACAGCCATCATGACTGGGATAGCTTATAAAACTTCTGCGGAAATGGCCGCTTTTGCTGGCCCTTTTTCTCAATACCAGGAGAACCGGGAAGATATGCTGCGTGTTATGCGCAATCACCGGGCTGCTGCCTACGACGCCGCGGAAGCTTATGAAGGGCTTAGTGTAAAGCCCTTCGGAATCAATGCAAAGTACTGCCCAGATTACCTGCTGAAAGCAGCTACAAAAGCATGGGATGACGCGGTACAAATGGGAGAGAAATATGGCTACAGGAACGCACAGACAACAGTGATAGCTCCTACAGGAACGATTGGGCTGGTAATGGATTGCGATACTACCGGAGTGGAACCGGATTTCGCGCTGGTTAAGTTCAAAAAACTCAGCGGCGGCGGCTATTTCAAGATAATCAATCAATCCGTACCCTTAGCCCTGAAGAACCTGGGTTATAATCAGCAACAGGCGGAAGCAATTGTTCAATATGCTGCCGGAGCAGGCACATTTGCAGGGGCGCCGCATATCAATCACCAGGTTTTGAGTGAGAAAGGCTTTCTTGCAGCAGAGATAAAGAAGCTGGATGCTGCAGTAGGAGCCGCTTTTGAAATAGGATTTGTGTTCAATGTTTATAACCTTGGAGAAGCCTGCCTGCAACGCCTTGGCTTTACTCCTGAACAGTATTTCAACTTCGAGTGGAGCCTGCTGGAAGCATTGGATTTTACGCAGGATCAGATAAATGCAGCAAATGATTTTGTTTGCGGAGCAATGACTATCGAAGGAGCACCCTATCTCAGGCAGGAACATTTGCCGGTATTTGATTGCGCTAACAAATGCGGTAAAAAGGGAAAGCGTTATATTCATGCACATGGCCATATCCGCATGATGGCTGCGGCTCAGCCCTTTTTAAGCGGTGCCATTTCCAAAACGATCAACCTGCCACATGAAGCGACAGTAGAAGAAATAGCCGATTGTTACCTACTGAGCTGGCAGCTTGGGCTTAAGTCGAATGCGCTTTACCGCGACGGCTCCAAATTGAGCCAGCCTTTGAGTGCCAGAACAGACAAGAAGAAAACGGATACCGCCGTGGCGACTGGCCAGGAAAGTGATGCACAAACTTCCAATATTGTGGACATGGGCAAACTTACCATCGAGGAATTGCTCGAAGAAGTGCAGAAACGAGTGCAGTCATCTCCCGATACAAAACTGAAAAGACAACTCGCAATGATCGTGGAAAGAAGAACCTTACCGGCGAAGAGACGGGGTTGTACGCAGAAAGCAAAGATCAACGGTCAGGCCCTGTTTCTGAGGACTGGAGAATACAGTGATGGCACGGTAGGGGAAATTTTTATAGATATGGCAAAGGAAGGAGCTACCATGCGAAGCATGCTGAACTGCTTTGCAATCGCCATATCTATTGGCTTGCAATATGGCGTGCCATTGGAGGAGTTTGTAGAAAAGTTTGTGTTTACACGGTTTGAACCTGCCGGAATGGTGGATCACCCGAACATTAAATCGACCACTTCAATAGTAGATTTCATCTTCCGTGCGCTTGCCTACGAATACCTTCAGCGGAAAGACCTGGTACATGTGCTCGATAAGCCTGAAATCATGAATTTAGGTACAGACGCCTGGGACGATTTGCCGGCAATTTCGGAGCCGGAGAAGAAGCCTGAATTAAGTGCGTTGAGAATAACGGCTTCTCCAGGAGGTCAAAGTAAATCAAATCCGGTGCCTAATCCCATACAAAAGAAAGCAGCGGCCGGAATGGACTCCATCAACGCGGCTGCAAAGAATATGCAGAGCGACGCCCCGGCTTGCAATACCTGCGGACACATAACAATAAGAAGCGGTACCTGTTACAAATGCCTTAATTGCGGCAACAGTATGGGATGCAGTTAAAACATCATTTCTGTGAGAGGGTTTTTTCTAATACCTCTACAAGAAATTTGAATCCTTCCCGTTTTATATTATATTTAGCTTAATGTTTACCCTAAACCCATACTAAATGAAAGTTTTAATCTTGTTTTTGTTAATTACCCTGGTAGGTACTTCCTGCATGAGAGCAGTTTCACCTGGCGAAGCAGCCAGTGGAAAGTACAAGAAGTGCCGCCCGCTTCGTTAAATTTCATTGATGTATGAATGCGTTAATAACGCAATTAAAGTCCCCCTGATTCAGGGGGATTTTTGTGTTAGTTATTAAGGCAGACATTCCTAATTTAGCAGGAATTATAACGTATGACGATTTATTTTGGCTACGAAAAAAAGCAGGTTATTCAGGCGCTTAGATATCACTTTCTAACAAAACCGGAGATAAGGATCGTATTGATTCTTATAAACGTATTCGCTATCGGATCGGCTATTCTTTTTGCGTTGGGGAAGGTGAAACCTATCGCTTTCCTTCTGTTTTCACTCATGTGGTTCATACTCATGTTAGCCATCTGGTCAATGCTGCCTCGCAACATTTACAGAAAGTCGCAGACTTTTAAAGACGAGTTTTCCATGACGTTTGACCAGGACGGCGTAGTGCTTAAGAATGAGCGGGGAAATATGCAGAACTGGGCCTGGCAGAACTTCACACATTACCTTGAAAGCCCCTTCTTCTTTCACCTTTACTTTAACACCCGATCTTTTTTTCTTGTTCCCAAGGATGCATTTGAAGATATTACTACTCTCCAGGAAATAAAGGGGCTCATAAGAAGCAAGCTAAAAAAATGATCCCCCTTACCTCGGTTTATACTTCGCCTCCAGAAAGATCCTGCGAGCCTCCAGTTTCATAAGCGCATCCGGCGAGATGTCCGTATGTTTTTCAGCATAGGCTTTTACTATCTGGAGGCCCAGCCACTGGCCGATATTACCCGGTGACAGTTCCGGCATGCCGGTAGTAGTAGGGGCTTCGCCTATATAGGTTTTGATGGATGAAGGATCGGTTGTGTAGATATCAGTTCCCTGCAATATGAAGTTCCATACAAGCGCTTCGTTATCATCTATCCAATCAAGTTGACGTTGGGTATAGCCCGTTATCAGGCTATCGGCTGTTTCAGGTAACAACTTGTTCAGCAGGTACCATCTCTTTCCGTTTTCAATCATTTGTTCTATCAGGCTTTTGCCTGCGCTGTTTTCCGGGTAAAGATCCTCGATAACTGCCTTCATACAATTAGGTGTAATGTATTGCGGCTCGAAGCGACGAGAGATATATAAAGGGAAAACTTCCTGACCCTGGGTGCTGGTGTAGAACGGGAAGTTTTTACCCGCATATAACTGCAGCCCTATCGCCATCGCTTCTGGGGTAACGGCCACGCCAGGGGCATCGAACGGTCCGGCATAAGCGATCAGTTTCGGTAATTTGTAAGAGGGGAAATAATACTTCACGAATTGAAAGGCTTTTTTAAGGTCTTTCTCCAGTTGACTTAGATCCCGGAACTTCGGTTCGATAGAATCATAAACAGGCTTGGTAGACCGGATGAATCTTTTGAACTCCGGTATGGTTGCTTCACTGGAATCCTGTTGCTGCCCTTGCAGACCAGATAGCGGGGAGAGCCCGAGAAAATAAACCAGAAAATCTTCACCAAAATAAGGATAAGCAGCCTGCATTTGCCGGATGCTTGCCCCCATATTGCTGGTGTCCATCTTACGAAAAACAAACTCGTCGAAGCGTTCTATTTTGATGTCGACAGGGATGTTAGAAACATCGGGGGTATTGTGTCTACAGCAGGCAAGCAGGATCAGGAATGGCAACAGCGTTAATGTTTGTTTCATGCTGTAAATGTAATAACAAAACATGAGGCTGTTTCTTCCTGCAGGGGATAATAATATGCCGGATTTACTGATTAACTTTGAAGTATGAGAATAGCATTGGCGCAGCAGAATTATCATATTGGAAATTTCGAAAGTAATACCCGGAAGATCATCAGCGGCATAGAGGAAGCCAGGCAGCAGGGAGCCGATCTTGTAGTGTTCAGTGAGATGTGCGTGTGTGGTTATCCTGCCCGGGATTTCCTAGAGTTCAAAGATTTTATAGATAAGTGTTATGAGGCGATCGATACTATAAAAGAACATGCAGATACGATCGGTGTGCTGATCGGATCACCTGCCCGCAATCCCGTTAGAGAAGGTAAAGATCTATTTAATGCCGCCTTTTTTCTTTATGAGAAGGAAATAAAAGCTGAAGTACATAAAACATTGTTACCTACCTACGATGTGTTCGACGAATACCGGTACTTTGAACCCGCATACGAATGGAAGGTAATAGAATTCAAGGGAAAAAGATTAGCGGTAACCATATGCGAAGATATCTGGAATATCGAAGACAATTCGCTTTACCGCCTCCGCCCGATGGATCAGCTCATAGCGCTTCAACCGGATGTCATGATCAATTTAAGCGCTTCACCCTTCGATTATATTCATGAAGACGAGAGGATATCGGTAATCAAGGGAAATGTAGCAAAGTATAAGCTTCCAATGATTTACTGCAATGCCACGGGCAGCCAGACGGAGATCGTGTTCGACGGGCGTTCGGTAGTATTCGATAAAGCGGGGAATTTGTGCAAAACCCTTCCCTCTTTTCAGGAAGCGGTAGAATCGGTGTTATTGAAGGATGATGGAACAGTAGAAGGTTGCGATACCGACAAGGTACCATCCCTTTCCCGCCCGCTTCCCGAACCGGAAATATTCAATGCTGCCGTGAACATTGAAAGTATCTACCTTGCATTGATCAACGGCATAAGGGATTACTTTAGTAAAATGAACTTTAGCAAGGCAATCCTCGGATCTTCTGGTGGAATAGATAGTTCAGTAACGCTTGCACTTGCGTGCGAGGCGCTTGGGAATGAGAATGTAAGAGCTATATTGATGCCTTCCCCTTTTAGTTCAAATCACAGTGTAGCCGATGCGGCAGCACTGAGTAAAAACCTGGGCAACCCCTATGATACTATCAGGATCAGTAGTGTATACGCCAGTTTTCTTTCAATTCTTGAACCAATATTCGGTGATCTTCCTTTTGGAATTGCAGAGGAGAATATCCAGAGCCGCACCCGTGGCAACCTGCTGATGGCGATCGCGAATAAGTTCGGTTACATTCTTCTAAATACTTCGAATAAAAGTGAGCTGGCTACGGGCTACGGAACGTTGTATGGAGACATGGCCGGGGGAATTGGAGTACTGGGAGACTGTTATAAACTGCAGGTATATGAGCTGGCAAACTATATCAACCGGCATAAAGAGATTATTCCTTCCAACATTATAAAAAAGCCCCCCAGTGCAGAACTAAGGCCCGGTCAGAAAGATGTAGACAGTCTTCCGGAATACGGCGTTTTAGACCGTATTTTATACCAGTATATAGAACGAAGAAAGGGCCCGGCTGAAATAAAGGCACAAGGATTCGATGCTGCATTGGTGGACAGGATACTTAAGCTGGTGAATGCCAATGAGTATAAAAGAAATCAATTCTGCCCTATCATACGTATCAGCCCGAAGGCTTTTGGCGTTGGCAGAAGGGTTCCTATTGTAGGCAAGTATTTGTCGTAAGATGAAACAGTAAAGCCCCTGTATAGATATACAGCGGGCTATGTTTATGAAATCAAAAATTGAGATTATTGCTTAACCAGGGTACCTACCACGGTCACTTCGCGATTGAGTGTTTCTTCGTTCTTCACTTTTCCTTCCAGTACAATCGTTTTACCGTCGAATTGTTTAACGGTGCCGCCGGGAAAGAAATCCTCCTTAAGGCCCACCAGGAACACAGTCTTTGTGGTCATATCATATCTAAAACCGTATGCCTTTACAGGATCGCATTTTTGTCCGGCATCGATATAGTTCGCAGTTGAATCGGCGTTCAGTTCATATAGATCATCCAGCTCGCAAGGCTCGAATCTCGACATAGCGTCTGTAGGAGCAGTAACGGCCGTTTCAACGGTTAAGGCAGTCAAAAGGTAGCGACCTGCGAGTGTTTCAGGCGTAAGAGGCACCTGTAGTTCTTTATCATCGCGTTTACATGCTGACAGCGACAAGGCTGTAATTACAGCCAGGGAAATACCTTTGAAGTAGAAGTTTTTCATGAGGGTGAATTTCATTTTAAACGCTACAGGAAAGCAATTATTGTTAAAAAAGGAGGTTATGGAATGCCTGGGAGGCTTAAAAGCAGATATTCTCCGGAAAATCTTCGGGGGTAATTTAGTATTTTGTGACCTTAAAATCATACAATCAGCTAATTATGTTGCAAACAGCCGAGGATATCCGTCAGTTGAATGAAAAGATCCAATACAGCAGCTCTTTTATTGATAGACTTCGCGATGAAGTGGGACGGGTGATAGTGGGTCAATCGTATATGCTTGACCGCTTACTGATAGGGTTATTAAGCAACGGCCATGTGCTGCTGGAGGGAGTGCCCGGCCTGGCTAAGACCTTAACCATAAAATCTCTTGCGCAGGCGATACATGCGAACTTTAGCAGGATCCAATTTACGCCCGATCTTTTACCCGCCGATGTAATAGGCACAATGATCTATAATCAGCAGAAGAACGAATTCATAGTACGAAAGGGGCCTATTTTTGCCAACTTCATTCTCGCCGATGAAATTAACCGTGCTCCGGCCAAAGTGCAGAGTGCCCTGCTGGAAGCGATGCAGGAAAGGCAGGTGACGATCGGTGACAGCACCTATAAGCTGGAGCAGCCCTTTCTTGTGCTGGCCACACAGAACCCGTTGGAGCAGGAAGGAACTTATCCATTGCCCGAGGCACAGGTGGACAGGTTCATTATGAAAGTAATCGTAAATTATCCAACCAAGCAGGAGGAGCAGATGATTATCCGGCAGAATACGCAAGGGATTCAGTCACCTTCTGTAGAACAGGTGGTTACTACCCAGGAGATCCGCGACGCAAAGGATCTTACAAGAAGTATTTACCTGGATGAAAAGGTAGAGAACTATATTCTTGATATTGTTTTTGCAACACGATTCCCCGACAAGTATAAGCTTGACAAATTAAAGCCCCTGATTTCTTACGGCGGTTCTCCGCGGGCAAGCATCAACCTTGCACTGGCGGCAAAAGCCAATGCCTTTCTTAACAAACGGGGTTATGTGATTCCGGAGGATGTAAGAACCATTTCGAGAGATGTATTGAGGCACAGAATAGGGTTGACGTATGAGGCAGAGGCCGAAAATGTAAATGTGGAGAATATTGTTGAAGAAGTGCTTAGAACCATACAGGTGCCATAGATAAGTAATGAAGTATTAATTAGAGCTATGTTAACGACGGCGGAAATATTAAAAAAAGTCAAGGAGCTGGAGATCAAAAGCAAAAAGATCACTCAACACCTTTTTACCGGGGAATATCACTCCGCATTTAAAGGCAGGGGTATGAGCTTCCGTGAAGTGAGAGAATACGCCGCTGGTGATGATATCCGCTTTATCGATTGGAACGTGAGTGCGCGCTTATCGCACCCGTTTACAAAGATCTTCGAGGAAGAGAGAGAACTTACCGTTATGCTACTGATCGACGTGAGTGCCAGTTCTTTCTTCGGTACCGTATATGCGAGAAAAAAAGATATAGTAACGGAGATCGCTGCGGTACTGGCATTTTCAGCTGTTAGTAATAATGATAAAGTAGGTGTTATTTTTTTCAGCGATAAAGTGGAAAAATACATACCGCCCAAAAAGTCAAAGCAACATGCTCTATATATAGTACGAGAATTACTGACTTCAGAACCAAAACAAAAAGGTACCAATATTGCAGAGGCGATGCGGTTTCTGAATAATTCTGCGAGGGAGAAGAGCATTACGTTTGTTTTAAGTGATTTTCTTGATCCGGAATTTGCAGATACGTTAAAGGTTGCCGGAAAACGGCATGACCTTATAGGCATAAAGGTGTATGACAAAATGGATATGCAATTACCAGACGTTGGTATTATACAGGTGACGGACGCAGAAACAGGCAAAACCAAGTGGTTGGATACAAGTGACGGTGTACTCCGCAATAACTATGAAAAAGAGTTTTTTCGCCATACGGACTGGTGCAAGAATATCTTTCTACGCGCGGGCAGCGACCTTCTTCATGTAAGGACAGACGATGATTACGTAAAAATATTACAGAAGTTTTTTATAGGAAGATCTTAAATCAACAGAGGGGATTGAATGAAGAAATACATACGATATATAGTTCTGCATGCTTGTTTCATTTTTATCACATTACTATCTTACTCGCAACAAGGCGTTTCTGTTTCGGCTTCGGTAAATAAGAATGCGATAATAATCGGTGAGCCTATAGAACTGAGGCTTGAAGCAACTATTCCTGCCGGAATGCCGTATCTCTGGTTTTCTGTAGACACCTTACCACACTTCGAGCTGATCGACAAAGGCAAGGTGGACAGTACTGTTGCAGGTGTTTACCGTCAAACCATCATTCTTACCAGTTTCGACTCCGGGCGTAATATGATTCCCCCCGTAAGCCTTGAATTAAACGGACGATCTTATCTTACTGACTCTATAGCAGTGATGGTGTCATTTTCGGAATTCGATCCAAAGAAAGAGTACCACGATATCAAGGATATTTTAGAAGTAGAAGCTGTAAAAGATGGCTATCTGAAATGGCTTCTGCTGGGTGTAGGAACATTGCTTTTACTGTTGCTGATATGGTATCTCTTTAGAAAGTTCCGGAAGAAAAAGAGTGTTGATGCAGTAACAGTATCTCCTTTAAGTGCATTCGAGGAAGCTCTTAAAGGATTGGAAGAACTGAAAAAACAACAGCTTACAGAGAAACAGTTTTATACTCGAATGAATGATATCCTACGCTGGTTCGTGTATCGTAAAAACGGAATTACTACTATGCAGAAAACCAATGAAGAGTTCATTCTTCAATTAGACAAATTGAATATGCCGCGCGAGGATTTTACGGCACTTGCACAAACGCTTAGGATGGCCGACGCTGTCAAGTTCGCGAAATATGTGCCAGCGGAGGAAGAGAATGATAATAGCTACAGGGTGATCAGGAAATCAATAGAACAATTAAATAACATAAATAATAGTGCTGTATAACTGGTTTCAAAATATAGAACTTTCTCAACCTTGGTTTTTACTCTTGCTTGCAATAGTGCCCATACTTATCTGGTGGTATGTAAACAGGTATAACAGGCAGCAGGCTACTTTCACCATCTCATCGTTGCGGCAGGTTCCAGAACAAATTTCTTTTAAAAGACTGGTGAGGCACCTGCCATTTATTGCAAGGTTACTGGCGCTTGTTTGTATGATAGTGGCTCTTGCCCGGCCGCAAACCCGCTTCGATGAAGAGCTCGTAAGTGGCGAAGGTGTGGATATTGTACTGTGCATCGATGTAAGCGGGAGTATGCTCGCGCAGGATCTGCTGCCTAACCGTATGGAAGCGGCTAAAGAAGTGGCGGCTAACTTTGTTGCCAGCAGGCCTACGGACAGGATTGGTCTCGTTATATTTTCCGGAGAAAGCTTTACTTTAACCCCACTTACTACCGATCAAACCAACTTGAGAACGCAGATATATAACGTGCGCAGTGGGATGCTGGAAGATGGCACGGCAATAGGCATGGGGCTCGCTACGAGTGTGGAAAGACTGAAGGAGTCGAAGGCGAAAAGCAGGGTGGTTATTTTGCTAACCGACGGAGAGAACAACGGAGGATTTATTGACCCGAATACAGCGAAGGAACTTGCTAAATCATTGAAGATAAGAGTATATACCATAGGTGTAGGCACGGAAGGAACCGCGCCTGTACCGGTTCAGACCAATATGGGGATTATTATGCAGCAGGAGAAGGTGAATATCGACGAGAAGCTGATGACCCAGATAGCGAACGAAACGGGGGGTAAATATTTCCGTGCAAAGGATAATGAAAGCCTTAAGAACATCTATTCTGAAATAGATAAACTGGAAAAGTCGAAAGTAGAAGTTACGGCACTTCATCGATATAGTGAAAAGTTCTTTCCTTTTGCCATTGCTGCAATCGCATTGCTTGTACTGGAAGCGATACTGCGATTTACAGTGCTCAAAAAATTTCCTTAGCTGTGTTGCATGTGTTCTACAAGCAGCGGATTCTTTCGAACCACTTATCTTTATGATATGATTAAAGGATTGGTATATAAATCCACCGGAAGCTGGTATCAGGTGAAGGATATTGAGGGAAGGTTTCTGAAAGCCCGTATCAAAGGAGTATTTAAGAACGAAGGGCTTACTTCCACTAATCCTATAGCAGTAGGGGATGAAGTTGTAATTGAGATGGAAAATGAACTGGAGAGTGGTGCCATGATTACAGAAATTACAGACAGAAGAAATTATATTACCAGAAGTTCGCCCCATAATCGTCATCAGCATCACATTATTGCCTCCAATCTTGATCAATGTCTTTTATTTGCAACACTTAAAGACCCCAAGACATCTACGGGATTTATCGATCGTTTCCTCATTACTGCAGAAGCTTATCACATACCAGCTATAGTGGTATTCAATAAGGCAGATCTCTATCGGAAGAAAGAAGAAGAACGATTTTTGGAGGTAAGGGACATGTACGAGAAGGCGGGCTACAAAGTAATATCTGCAAGTGTTGAGAGAAAAACGGGGCTTGAAGAAATAGGAAAAATGCTGAAAGATAAGATCACTTTATTGAGCGGGCATTCGGGAGTTGGTAAGTCTTCTTTTATAAATACCTTATTTCCAGAGCTCAAGTTGAGAACGCAGGATGTAAGCGACTGGAGTGGTAAAGGTTTACATACCACTACATTTGCCGAAATGTTTGACCTGCCGGTAGGAGGGAAGATCATCGATACGCCGGGTATCCGGGAACTGGGGTTGGTAGATATTTCGAAACAGGAACTTTCACATTACTACCCCGAGATGCGGTTGTTGATCAATCAGTGCCGTTTTAACAACTGTCTTCATTCTAACGAACAGCAATGCGCGGTGAAGGATGCAGTGGAGGAAGGAAGGGTTCATATAGATAGATATGTTAGTTATAGAACTATTTTGGACTCTATTGAATAACAATCATTCCATGGCAGTGAGAATTATTTGGCATGCCTGCTTTATCTCCTCCTCAGAAATGGTAAGAGGCGGAGCTATTCTCATACAGTGAGGAGCAAAAAGGAACCAGTCGGTAATAAGGCCAGGCGAACCGTTTGAGGCATCGAGACATTTATCTATAATTCTTTTATTTACTTCAAAGCTATCCAATTCCACCGCCATTAACAATCCAGCAGATCGTACATCCCTGATAAGGGGATGCTTTAGCAGCGAAAGAAATAACTGTGCCTTCTGCTCTACGCCTTCGATCATCTTTTCCTCTTCCATTGCGATTGCCGCCGCGAGGCCGGCGGCACAGGAAACGGGATGACCGCCAAAGGTGGTGATATGGCCAAGCACCGGGCCTTCCGTTAATGCCAGCATCCGCTCCCGGGATGCAATAAAAGCCCCCAATGGCATGCCTCCCCCTAATGCTTTTCCAAGCATTAGTATATCAGGCTCTATACCATATTGTTCAAACGCCCATAAGCTTCCGGTTCTTCCAAAGCCAGCCTGAATTTCGTCAAGTATAAGCAGGGTGCCTGTCTCGCTGCATTTCATTCTCAAGGCCTTCATCCATTCCACCGAAGGCTTTTTTATGCCACTTTCCGCCTGAACGGTTTCGGCCACTACACAAGCAGTTCTGGTGTTGATGAGATCAAGCGATTTGAAGCAACCGTAGCTGGCATGATGAATACCAGGAAGCAAGGGGCGATAAGAGTTTCTCCAGTATTCATCGCCTATTATACTCAATGCCCCCTGCGTGGAGCCGTGGTAAGAGTTGATAAACGATACGATCTCCGTACGATTCGTAACTTTTTTTGCCAGCTTCATAGCACCCTCAACTGCCTCGGCTCCAGAATTGGTAAAGTAAACCGAATCCAGTGTTTGAGGAAGATGTGCGGCGAGCCAGGTGGCATAGTTCACCTGTGGTGATTGCACGAATTCTCCATACACCAGCACATGGAGGTAAGCGTCCGCCTGCGCCTTGATGGCTTCTACAACTTTAGGGTGACGATGCCCGACATTACAAACACTAATGCCGCCTATCAGATCAAGGTAAGCATTACCAATGGCATTGAACAACCATGCACCCTCCGCTTTTACGATTTCAAGAGCAAGCGGGGCCGGCGATGTTTGCGCCACATGCCGGAGAAAGAGTTCTCTTTGATTCATACTGCAATTATAACTTTTTACCAGGCGGCAGACCCTTTTTTATGCTTTTTTAAAAAGCCCGGGATAAAAGTAAAGCATCCATTCTGGCAGAAGGTTTAGCTATATCTATTACTTTTGTTAAAAATCTCATATGGCACTTATTCTTCCTGTTAAGGGAATATCCCCGGCGTTTGGTAAAAACTGTTTTCTGGCACCGAACGCTACTGTTGTGGGAGATGTGGTGATGGGAGATGAATGCAGTGTATGGTTCAGTGCCGTAGTAAGAGGTGATGTAAACAGTATCCGCATGGGAAACAAGGTAAATATCCAGGATGGTGCTGTAGTTCATGCCACTTATGAGAAAACGAAAGTAGTGATAGGAAACAACGTGTCTGTGGGGCATAATGCGATTATACATGGTTGTACCTTGCACGATAATGTACTTGTAGGTATGGGGGCGATCATTATGGACAACGCTGAGATAGGAAGCAATACGATTATTGCAGCAGGCGCCGTAGTGCTTGAAGGAACTAAAGTGGAAGCCGGCAGCATTTATGCGGGGATTCCTGCAAAAAAGATAAAAGAGATTTCGCAGGAGCTGATAAAAGGTGAGATTGAACGGATAGCTAACAATTATACAAAATATTCCGGATGGTTTCAACGTTCTGATGAGTAGTAATTGAATTTAACTCCTATTAATTCAGGATATAAAAAATACGATATATGTTAGTTAGTAATCCTCATCAGGCAGCACGTCATTTAGCCTTTTTGCCAGTAATTTGCCTGTTTATGCTCCTGTCTTCCTCAGGGTGTAAAGCGAAATATGGCTGTCCGTCTAATGGTAAAAATGTAGGAGCTGAAAGACTACTGAGTGGGGAGAAGATTCCGAAATCGAAGAAATTCAAAGCTTAAAGGGGAAATAATACTGCGAAGGAATTCTACTATTTATTCTACTATAGAAGTAATGGGTCTGCAAATGTGCAGGTTTTAATGAACCAGCATACCTGCAGACCCATAATTTTGATTGTTTAGAAATCCACACCCATTCCAAAATACAGTATTGGTCTGCCTCTAAATAACCCATCCATTGACCAACCCGCATCGAGACGGAGAAAATATCCAAGTAAAGTGCTTCTTGCCCCAAAACCATATCCTCCTACAAATGGGCCAATACCACCTGCCTTAAATTTAACGGCGATATTGGTTAAATCAGGGCCTGAAGGTTCAGTTACATAAGTAGACGTAGGTCTTCCGATCTTATTATATACCCCATTCCATGCACTTCCCAGGTCGATAAATTGAATCAATTGGAAGTTGCGCAAGAAAGCGTTATTAATGGGTCTGTTGAATAAGGTAGAGAACAAGGGAAATCTGAACTCACTATTAATAACAAGCGCGTTGTTGCCATTGGCGATATTCTGGTTAAAACCCCGCATGTTAACCGCCAATGCCTGATAAGCATAATAACGGTCTTGTGGTCGGTTTCCCCCATCTGCTTTAGGAAGCAGCCATCCGTCGACCCCACCCAGGTAATAAAGTACTTTTTGATCGCCCCAGGAGAAATCGCCGGCAACCCTTCCCGCCCAGATAAAATTTCGGAAGATCGGATAATAATAGCGGCCGTCGAATCCAAGGTTGAAGCTGTTGCGGCCAATCTGAGGCTTCGTAACGGTGTCTTCTACAGTATTGATTTGGCTATTGAAATCTCCATAGATCTTGTAGCGCAAACCATTCATGATATTTGTTGCTTTTGTTATAGTGTTGTCGTACACGTATTCCAGCCTCAGGAGCGCGTAGTTTCTTTGCCTGTCTTCAAGGTCTTTACTTATTTCATCGAAAATCTTATAAATGAATTTGTCGGATCGCACCCCTGCTGAAAGACGCAGGCTCTTTACTTTATCGAAAGGATATTTGATGATACCCTGATACAGGTTTGTATAGAGCTTCATGGGGTTATCTGAAAGCTCATCGTAACCTATATCCGTTTTACGGTAATAAACCACGGAGTAATCCATTCTGTGCTTAAGATAATCGACCCTCCCGAGATATTCAGTGCCGGAGTTAAAAAGCGACTGAGTTCCGGCCACGAAGCCTACATTCCCATTTGAGTTGAGTCCAACACCTGCGCCAGCAGTATTTAACAGCGGAAGACGGAACATTCCTGTAAAACGCAGATCCTCGAGCATATCGATTACCCCGAGCTTGATTAGGCCATTAAGCCCACCACCACTGGGACTGATAGGCAGACTGCCGGTAAATGGCTCATACCTTGTAATAAGCACATCATTGCTAAAGAGCGAAGTAGTTGTTTGATCTACTGCGAACTTCCATGTGTAATCATAATGTTTCGCTTTTGCCAGAACAGAAGTTTCCTGTTCATTGACAGTAATTCCCGGAATAACCGGAGTTGTGGCAGAAGTCTTATCGTTCTCGAATTCTGTTTCAAAAACATTGGTACTCGTCGTATCCTTTAAAGCAGGTATCTCATCGATTCGGTCGCCTGTTGCCAGGCGGAGTGCGTCAATTGTCTTTCTCCTGTATTCGGTAGGGCGTGGATTCACGTTTCTGCGTTTCAGCAGGTTTTCGTCTACTTTCAGCCTGTAGAGAAACTTCAGATCACCTTCCTGTCTTACTTCACTCACCACACCTTTTTCACCGGCGATTTTGGTTTCTACCAGGCTACTTTGATAATTGGTGAGCGCGAAAACATAGGCCGAATCACTTGTAAGGGCAAATGAAAAAATAGAATCCGGCTCACTTTTATTGAAAGCACGGAGGGTTGAATCAAGATCCTTTGGATCTGGGTTTCGCAGTAATTCTGTTCCGATTTTGTAAACAGTATCTACACCGACTCTTTTCGAGGAGAAGAAGCCCGCATACCTGTTACCAATTCCATTTTCATCACTTACGAATGTGAAATGCGCTTGGTTATACTGCATTGGGAACCTTGCGTTGCCGTACTTAAGGTCAGTTAATTTCGAAATTTGTTTGAACTCGCTCTTGTTCCAGTTATCAACCAGAAATACATTATATCTGTTGTTGGATGGAAGTGCCGTATCGCTTGTAAGAGCAAGTGCCGTTGGTCTATTAGAGGAATAAAGAATGCCGGTTTTGTTAGGAAAAGCCACGAAGGAGGCATCGAGATCATCGTAAACGTCATTAGTGATCTGTTCTGAGGACTCCTTATCGATCTTGAATACAAATAGATCTGATTGCCCTTTTTTCACGGCGCTTAAAAGGAGCGTATTTGCGTCTAGCATGAACTTCGCATCCTGGATCTGGTCGAACTCGTCGAGATCCAGTTTTATACTTTTACGGCGTGTAGTAAGGTCATAAACGAATAGTTTTGTTTTCCCCTCTGCCCAGTATATCACCGCAAGTCTTGAGCCCTTCGGATCCCAGGCGAGCATTGGGTAATTGGGATTCGGCACATTATCAGCTGATCTTACCCCGTTTTTAAGTAAAACCTTCCTGTTTACATAGTTTTCATACAATACTACCCTCGAAATACCGCGCTTAAACTCCACCATAGCATATGTCATACTACGAGGTGCCGGATTGGGGGTAAAACGAAAGAAATCCTTGTACTTACTAGTTTCTTCTACTACCGACATGGTGCCTTTAGGCGCATTACGCCTTGCACGAATGTCTTTGTAATACTTCTCTTCGTTTTCTTCCATAAACTGGCGAAGAAGATCTTTAAACTTCATTTTAGTGATTCGCTGAGAAGCACCGTTTAGGTTACGGTACACCCGGGCCAGGTAGAGAAAATAAGTAACGTTCTCCTTTTTATATCTGTCAGCAACGTAGTTCCAAAAAGAATGACCTGCCAGCATAGGTTTTTCGAACGCAAACTGGTAGAAGTTTTTATAGCTACCGCTTAAAATCGCTGATTTAAGCTGATCATCCAGCTCAGTTCCCCAGTTTTGGGCTGCGTATGCTACGTAGCCGTCTGTGAGCCATTTGGGAAGATCTAGCAATGTTTGATTAGCGGCGAACTCACCCAGGTCATCCCCGAACAGAATATTATCTAGCAGTATTCTAGCCAAACCCTGACGTACCTGTAGGCGGAGATGCTGATGATCGCCATTGTAGTACACAATCATCTTATTGTTTACGAATTGTGTATTGCCGCCGGTAATGGATGTCCAATCGGTATTTAACCCGATATTGGATTGCTCCATTTCATTGAAGTGATTATAAATAATAATATTTGCCCTTCTTTGTAAGCCATACTCCGTAAAAGCTTCTATTTCAGGCAATTCCTTTTCAGCTAGTTGCGCCACGTATTTAGCGAGCGGCTCCCCATTCTGGCTGTGGAAGCTGTTGAAATTATCAGTCTGATAATATGCCCATTTAAATTTTTTAAATTGAACGCGGTTCTTACCAAATTCAACGGTATTTACCTGGCTATAGGAATAAAAAGACAGGAAAGTTAGCAACAAGCTTACTACTACTACGCGACAATGATTGTGTGATGCTGTAATCGAATAATTCTGCCCAGGTTCCATATCCAAAATATAATTGTGTATTAAAATTATGCCTTTAGTACTAATCGGTAAAATTCATTTGCAAGGAAGCGCACGGTCAAAATTAAATCTGGCTCTGTGCCCTTACCTTGCAGGTTCAAAAATTTCCATGCTGACTGTAAAAACGTTCATATTTAATCCATTAAATGAAAATACTTACCTGGTGTTTAATGAGGATAAAGAATGCGTGATTTTGGATCCGGGGTGCTATTCAAAAGATGAACGTAAAATTCTTCAGGATTATATATCGGAACACGGGCTAATTCTTAAATATTTGTTAAATACCCATTGCCATCTGGACCATGTGCTTGGAAACAAGTTCATTCATGAAGCCTACGGCCTTATTCTTCATATTCATCCAAAAGAACAGGCTGTTCTACAATACGCGCCTCTTTTCGCGGCAAATTGGGGATTGACATTAGACAATTATGAAGGACCGTTACTTTTTTTAGAAGAAGGAGATATCATAAAACTTGGCAGTGATGAGCTAGAAGTTCTTTTCACGCCCGGTCATGCACCCGGACATATTGCCTTTTACTGTAGACAACAAGGTTTTGTGATTGCAGGTGATGTTTTGTTTAAAGGCAGCATTGGGCGAACGGATTTGCCTATGGGTAGTTTTGAAACCTTGATAAGCAGCATCAAAAACAAGTTATTCAAATTGCCAGATGATACAATCGTTTATCCTGGCCATGGCGAATACACTATTATTGGACAAGAAAAATTGCATAATCCCTACCTGATTTGACAGAAGGCAACTATAGACATTACATTAAAGTACGGATAGGGTATTGCGGATCTTATTGAGTTTATCTTCCCCTTTACCTATCTTAGATCTGAGCGATCGGATGTCTTCTTCGATATTCTTCTGTTTATTGACAGATCTGCGGGCTTTCTCTGCACTATCTTTTGCATCATCAGCACTTCTGCTTGCTCTTTTAGCTAATTTACGATCCTGGGAATCATTAGCAAGACTCGATGCCTTACGGCTGTTTTCGTCTGCGGCCTGCTGAGCGTTCTCGGCGTCTTTCTTAACCGCAACCTGTTGCTCCGCTAAAAGTAATTCCAGTTGCGCTAATTGTTTTTTTTGCTTTACGATTTTCTCACTTAGTTCTATAGAATCTTTTATTTGCCTTACTACTTTTAGAGAATCTGATTTCTGTCTCTTGGCTGCTTTAGAAGAATCAGCTGCCTGCTTCTTGATAAGCTTCAAAGAATCTTCCGAAAACTGAGTAAGCTTCAAAGAATCTTCCGAAAACTGAGTAAGCTTCAAAGAATCTTCCGCTAATTGCGCATTGGCGGTAAAAGCAAACAAAAAGAATGTAAACAGGGCTA
>JACMJX010000127.1 GCA_014380425.1 Chitinophagaceae bacterium
GTGATCAGGAAAAAAAGCAGGAATTTCAGGAAGGCCAGGTTTCTTTCCTGGCTATTTAAGATCTGTTGCATAAACCATTTATTTAGATGTAGAACTTATCATTTATACTTTTAATCTGCCAGAAAACTTCTTCGCTTCGGCGTTTGACTCTCCGATCCTTGTTTTACTGCCTCTTCTTTCACAAATATGCCGGCCTCTTTTCTCTTTCCGATGTATTCGAGTCGTGACAGCTGGTAGAAAAGTTTCGACACGATCTTTGTGAATTGCGATACCTTATCCATCGCGTTATTGATATCCAGGTGATCGTACTGAAGGTTAGCAAGGTTAACCATAGAACCTTCCAGTTCTCCCTGACTTATATTGCACCACTCCGTGAAATAGTTTACGAGTTCCTCCTTGCCGTTACCAAGAAAACAATCGATCGTGTTTTTCATAAGGCGGGCCAGTGAACATGTTTTACTTACCATGTAAACAGGCGGCTGCACAATTCCCACAGACTTCAGCTCCGCCAGTTCCGATGCCGTGAAAAAAGATATGTTCTCACATAGTTTTTGCACGATGACGGCCATTTCATTGGTCTGTTTTTTCTGAAGGATCCGTTGAATGATTTGAATAGAATAAGATTCCATTTTACTATAGAACTGTTCAAGCCCGGCCTGAATTTCAAGTAATTCAGGATGGCTGGTAACATTACTGCAGGGAGGTATATAATCTTCTTCCAGCAGTACCCGCTGATCATCGATGGTAAGCTTTCCTACGGGCAGGTGAAAAGGCCCTAGCACATTTTTAGTAACTTCCGCTACCGGTATCAGGCTCACATGATAAGTAGGAAGCGTGTAAGGTATTCTAGGCGGAATTTCAAGGGTATCTACCGAGCCGTAAGGAAGCCTTGTATAAGGATCGATCGAAAGAACCACATAAAACTGAACGCCTTTATTCTTAAGTTCCTTCAGGGCCTGCGGAACACTTACGACAGGCGTAATCAGATTACCACCGTGAATTGCAGTATCCTCGTTGAACTCGATATAAAAGCCGCCGGAAGTGATGGCCCTGCATTGCTGAATGCGCACCTGGAGTTTCTTTTGATTATCGGTACTGATAAATATCTTAACTCCTGTTCTGTCTTTCCCTACCGGTAGCAAGCCGTAATTCAGCTCGTTTAGAATACAGCTTGTGTTTTGGGCTAGCTGGTAAACGAATGCATTATCCTGCGCAATAAAATGAGACTTGTTAATCTTCATTCCATCGATCCAGTTAACCGGCAAAAAGTGGTTTTCTTGCATACAGAAAGTTTTATACCAAAGAACGATTGCAAATGATTACGTCGTTCTCCTTAATTTGATTGTTAAATATTGTTTTATCGGCGTCGATATACTTAGTAATAACCGAATACCAGCTATCCTTTTTATAGAATACCCAGCCGTATGGTTTCCCAGCACTATCCGTAAATTGTACTTTACTATTAGGGTTCCGCTCGTTATAGTCGTTTATAAAGAAGTAGAAAAGTTCACCAAATTCCATATCGGTAGGCGCTTTCGCTCTGAAGTTGGTGGTGATCGGATCCTCGGGCGTCTTCCGGAATTCAAAGCTGATCACTTTGAGGTTTTTCATTTTACTATCCTCCGGCTCTTCTACTTCCTGGTTTACCGGATAGAACCATGCCTTTACTATCTTGGGTGGAATATCGACTGCTTTCTTAAAGCTCTCGTAGAAGAAAAAGGGTACCAGGAAGAATACAATGCTGCCTGCCATCAGGTATTCAAATCCATTTTTATTTATAAGATGATATACCAGCACAAAAGCTATACTACCCAGCAGACTAACGAGGATAGTGAACAGGAGTTCAAGAAGGAATGCTTTATTGTCACCACTCCATTTAAGCGTTCCCGTCATAAAATATAAATGAGCGCTCCCCAGTAAAAGAAAATAGGCCTGAAAGAGAACCAGCGCAGATATAGATGCCGACATAAGTGATGGATGCGCTGTCAACGCAATAATTCCGAAGAATATGAGAGCGCACAGCAAATAAAGTAAAGTAGATTTTTGATAGGGCTTAAAAGTACCTCTCACCTTACTTATCAATTTTGCCGTAATAGCGGCTAAAGCAATAGTTCCCGCACCCAGGATAATAATAAATCGAGTAAATTCGCTTGAAATCGCTTTTTCCATTTTGGCAGTTTCAGATAAATTTATTGAATGATCAATAGCCAAGAACACTTGAATATCCCAATACCGGTTCCGCTCCTTTTTCCAGCAACATACTTTGTTCTTCCTCTGCAACCACGATAGAAACCTTTACATCTACTCCGGCGGGAATAAAAAACCTGTTAAACGTTTCAATTAAAGAAAACCTGCGGCCTCCCTCGATATAATCGGAAACCTTTGAGTATTTCAATGGACCTATTTCAATTTCCAGCCAGGGGGTTCCTTCCCAGAATACTTCTCCGCAAACCATATCGAGCCCCAGTTTTGCCTCTCCCAGGGCCGGTGCCTCCGCTGTTTCAGCATGTTGCATGCCCGCGGCTCTTTTAGTCAGCCTTACTTTTTCCCGCAGTAACTGCCCCAAGCTCTCCGCAGTAAGCCCGAGATCACCTGCGATCTTATAAGCATAAGGCAATAGCAGGATCAAAGGAATGATAAACGGCTTTGGAATGGTGGCAGGTAAATTCCAGAAGCGGATAAAGTATTCATTTAAAATTCCTGATTTCAATCCTTCGAGCAACATCGTTTCTTCTCTTTCAAGATGAAGACGCTGGGTGAAAAAGTCATTCTCAAATGGCAAAAAGAAGCGGCGGATATCTTCCTCTTTCTTTTTATTCTGTTTATAATCCCCCGCCATTTCAGCAACCTTCATACCTTTAGACGACTTCTGTGGAAGCTGAAAGAAAAGGCCCTCAGGAAGCTGGTCGTAAAAACCGCTCCGTGAAAGATGTAAATGAAGCTGATTCTGTTTCCTGGCGTCCTCTTTAACCTCGGAAGATACAACATCTTTGCTGTATTCACGGTTAAAAAGTTTATCGAAAAACATCAGAAAGTCATCCGGTAAAAGCCCCTTTTCCATTGCCAGCAACAATTGCACTTCGGGTTTCACATCATAGGGTGAGCTTTGAATTTCATGCTGCAGGAGGTTTAAAATAGTATTATTACTCATATCTGTTTATGAAACTGTCTGTTGAATAAAGA
>JACMJX010000128.1 GCA_014380425.1 Chitinophagaceae bacterium
AGAAAAATATTTTTAACCACTTAATCTCATTTAAAATGAATACGATAACTAAACCAGCAGCATTACTTGTTGTTCTTGGCCTTGTGGGTGGTTCCGCCATGGCCCAGCTAAACATAGACAAGATCGATAGTAGTAACAACAACAAAACGATTGTAATCCGCCCTAATACTAACAGTAAAGAAAAAATAACGGTTGTGGTAGAGGGTGATAAAATTACTGTGAATGGAAAGCCAGTAGATGAATTCAAAAGTGAGGCTATAGATATAACAAGGGGATTACCCGCATCTCCGGAACAAGGATTCTTCGGGCTTGGCACCCCAGACGCTTCCACGTTTCGCGGTGGATGGAATATGACCAGAGATGGTGCAGGTAATATGGCCAACAAAGCGTTATTAGGTGTAAGAACCGACAAATCAGATAAAGGCGCCCTGGTGGAAGAAGTAACAGAGGGGAGCGCTGCTGAAAAGGCAGGCCTGAAAAATGGAGACGTTATTACCCAACTGGATGATAATGTTATTACCGATGCAGCATCGCTTTTTAAAGCTGTAAGTAAATACAACGCCGAAGACAAAGTAACCATTAGTTATCTACGTGAAGGCAAAGAAGCAAAAACTACTGCGGTATTGACAAAGAATAATGCGCCATCCGCTTCCAATGTTAACCCATTTCCAGGTGACTTCGAAGGCAGAAACTTCAATTTTAGAATGCTTCCCGAAGACGTTGACCGGGAATTCAGAAGGTTGGATAGGGACGTGAACAGAGGAAGGAAGCCAAAACTGGGCATCCAGATCCAGGATACGGAAGACAATTCAGGCGTAACGGTACTAGATGTATCCAATAGTTCCGCTGCTGGTAAAGCGGGTTTATTGAAAGGAGATTTGATCAGTTCTGTGAACGGGAAGAAAGTTACCAGCAGTAACGAACTGAAAGACCTGATCGCAGACGCTAAAGAAGGAGATAGCATAAAAGTTACTTACAGCCGTAATAGTAAAAAGATGGAAACAACTATCAAAATACCGAAAAAACTGCAGGTAGCAGATCTCTGATAGCAGCAACAATATAATTAAGGCCGCCTTTCGAGGGGGCTTTTTTTATGTGTACTGCCCGCTGCGTTTCTTATGAAAACTGGAATTGGTCTACACATTTTACCATTTTGTCATTTAAAAGCAAACTTTACGCATGCGATCACTAACTTGGTATTCATGAAAAGGTTTACTGCCAGATATCCCTTCATAAAGGCACTGATTCATCATACCGGCGCGTGGTCGGGCATTTTCATGCTCCTGTTCTTTCTTCGACCCACCGTAAACATAAATAACCCGGCTTATCGTTTTCATCAACTCTTTCATACGTTCAACATACTGCTTTTCCTGATACTGATAGTGGTGTTTTATCTTACTGCATTTCTTCTGACCCCAAAACTTCTATATAAAAAGAAGCTGGCTGCTTTTGCTTTAATACAATTGCTCATTTTGCTAAGTATACTACAAGGGGTAGAGCACTATCTTCACCTCATTGTGAAAGATGTGGTTCTTTCCAATGATCTACCTCCCTATTTTGAAGGATTTCCAGCACCAGGAGAAGAAGGAGAACAGTTCTTCCGTCTTCCTTACGGTATTATTATTTTCCCCTATCTTATTACACTTGCTGCAAGTATCACCTTTTCGAGCATCAAAGATAATAACCGGCGGGAAAGCAAGCGCAAGGAACAGCAAATGGCTAATCTTACTTCCGAGCTTCAATTTCTTAAGTCGCAGGTAAGTCCACATTTTTTATTCAATGTATTGAATAATCTCACCTTTCTTGCCCGAAAGCGATCAACTGCTCTTGAACCCGCACTGATAAAGCTGTCTACTCTACTCCGTTATATGCTTTACGATGCCGATGAAGATGAGGTTTTACTTGAAAAGGAAATTAAATACCTGGAAGACTATATCGACCTCCAGAGCATACGCTATCAGGATATGAGAGTCAACGCTTTTTTCAGGAGCGATAACGACGAACTCACCATCGCCCCGATGTTGCTGATACCTTTCGTAGAGAATGCTTTTAAGCATGCAGGAAGCTTCGTCGATAATCAAAGCTTCATCAAAATAGAGTTGCTGACAGACAGGAACAAGTTATACTTCTCCGTATGGAATAAGTACACATTCACGAAACCAGAACAATCCGACAAATCTTCTGGCATAGGACTTTCCAATGTAAAAAAACGTCTTCAGCTATTATACCCGCAACAGCATTCTCTTCAGGTAGAGAAAGAAAAGGACGTATTTATGGTATCCCTTCAGATAAATCTCGCTAATATTTATGAAACTACGCTGCATCGCAATTGACGACGAGAAACTGGCCCTGGATCTTCTGGAAGACAATATAAACAGGGTTCCCTATCTCCAGCTTGTGGCAAAATGCAGAAATGCGTTTGAAGCAGCACCTGTGCTTGCCTCCGAGAAGATCGATCTGATCATTCTGGATATCCAGATGCCCGGTTTAAATGGTTTGCAGTTCATTGAACGCCAGCTTCCAAGGCCTATCGTGATATTTGTAACAGCTTATGATAATTACGCGATCGATGCTTTCAATGTAGATGCCATCGATTACCTGGTAAAGCCAGTTACATTCGAAAGATTTCTACAGGCTACCAACAAGGCACTCCTTTATTCGAGCTATAACTTATCAAATGCTTCCTTTCCTGCGGCAGATCCTGAGTTTATATTTATAAACGTTGAATACAACCTTGTGAAAGTGGTGATCTCGGATGTAGTTTATATCGAAGGGATGAAAGATTATATCCGGATTCATCTGCATTCCAATGCACGACCACTTCTAACAAGAATCAGCATGAAGAGTATCCAGGAGCTTCTTCCATTCACGAAGTTTGTAAGAATTCACCGGTCTTATATCGTATCCATTGCAGCGATAAGTATTATAAGGAAAGACAGCCTTATTCTACAACCTTCACATCTCGAACTCCCGGTAAGCTCGGGATATAAAAACGATATCCTGGCTGTAGCAGGCAAAAACAGAGGCACATTGGACGACAGGTGAGTACATGTTAGTAGACTAAATAGTATCGACCATCGTATTAAATGTCGCGTTCATTGCATTGTATCTGTAAACGCATCGAAGCTGTTTATTTTCGAAAGTAATCTCAAAACAAGCAGCCAACAATTTCGATGAGACATCTACTGATTTTAGTTCTTTTAGCGGGCAATACCACCCTGGGGCAGGATAAGCACTATGGTATCAAACTCGATCTTAACCTGTCAGGAATCAACGGAAAAGGCATGAGCCCCTCCGTTCAGCCAGGTTTACAGGTAGGTACTTTCTTTCAAAAGGAAATCAGTAGAAGGTGGAGTATTCAACCTGAAATACTGTACACACATTCCAACGTAAAAAAATCAAGTAATTTCCTGACCTATTACAACCTTAATGGCAGAAACAATAAAGAGGAAAACATTCAGCTTAATTATTTAAGCATACCAGTACTGGTTCATTTTAGCATCAGTAGTAAGTTTTCGGTACATGCGGGGCCACAATATGGCTATTTGTTTCACACCGATGAAAACCTCATGAAGTATGATATAGCAGCTTTCAAGAAATATGCTTTCAGTGGCAATATGGGAGTGCAGTACCATATCGGCAGTTTTGCATTTTCGGCTCGTTACAACCGCGGAATATCCAATATCAACGATATTGACAGGAGGTACCGGTGGAGAGCTACGCAGATTCAAGTGGGATTTGCCATAAAATTCCGCTGACCGGCTATTAAAATAGCCGCATCAGCGGAGTGTAATTACTTCTGGTTTCTTCTGTGTTCTAGTAATTCCAGCTTCCAACGATCGTTTCCGCTATAGCGGTCGTGTAGTTTTTCAGCTTTATACAACAGAAAAG
>JACMJX010000129.1 GCA_014380425.1 Chitinophagaceae bacterium
TATCAGACTTTAAAGGTATTTTTCTAGCTATGACTTGTCTATATTTACTTTTTTGAAACGCCAGCTGGGATTTACAGTTAGTAGAGAGAAAATAAAGTCAAGAACTGACCAGTGATTCTATCACTTTAGATGCGTTGCTATTTAGATAAGGTAAACACCTGAATACGCTGAATACATTTGAGCGCATATTTAATAAAAATACTAAAAACTAATAGATAACTTGCGTATAACTTTTATATGCACACAAAAAATGAACTTTAATACAAATCTTGTATAAATGAGTACCCGTAAAAGCTTTATTCAGAATACAGTGTTTACCGCAGCAGGCATGATGCTATTTAGCAAATCAATTTCTGGTAGCACGTTTTTAGAAGAAGGATCAGAGGATAGTCAAAAGCAACCGAGACATATCCTTTTGCGCTCCGGGTGGCAGGTGGAGAATATTGGTGATATTGCTCACACACCGGCAATGCTAGCTCTGATAGAGAAATACATACCTGGTGCAACTGTGACTTTCTGGCCCTATTACAGTTATTTACCTGATGACGAAGTAAAGATGTTGAAACGTAGATTTCCTATGATGAGGTTAGTATCAGGCAAACTGGATGGGGATGGAAAAGCATCGACCGGTGAACTTCAAGCTGCGATTGATTCAGCGGATTTTTTACTGCATAATTCAGGCCCGGCCACTATTGCGTGGGCCGATTTAGAAGTGTTTAAAAGAATCACCGGCAAGCCCTTTGGCGTGTACGGCGTAACATATGGTTTGTATAATACGCCGGAACGTTCTATTTTAAGCGAAGCGGCATTTGTTTATTTCCGTGATTCTGTTTCCCTCCAGAAAGCAAAAGATGCAGGAATACATGCACCCATCATGGAATTTTCTCCGGATGCTGTTTTTTCTATCGATGTGACGGATGATGAAAAAGCTGCCACTTTTCTTACGGAACACGATTTGCAGAAAGGCATGTTCCTTTGTTGCATTCCAAAACACCGCATCACTCCCTCCTGGTTGCACAAACATAAAAACCGCCCTATTGATCCGGTTAAAGATGCCCGTAATGAGGAAATGAAGGAACATGATCACAAGCCTTTAAGAGAGGCAATAACAGCCGTAGTTCGAGCTGCAAATCTTAAAGTGCTGATCTGTCATGAAGATGAAACGGAAATGAGCATTGGAAAGGAATGGTTGCTGGATAAATTACCAGAAGATGTAAGGGCTAAAACTGTATGGCTTAACAGACCCTGGCTTACTGATGAAGCGGTTAGCATTTACAAGCAATCTGCCGGGTTTTTCGGAAATGAAATGCATAGCCCGATTATGTGTATCGCTAATGATATACCGGCAATAGTGGTAAGGTGGGAAGAACAAAGCAGCAAGGGTATCATGTGGAAGGACATTGGTTTAAATGAATGGCTTTTCGATTTTGATAAAGAAGACGAAATACTTAGGTTTGTGCCTACCGTACTTGCTATGGCAAAAGATCCGAAGACTGCTTCTAAAAAAGCAATACAGGCCCGTAAATTTGTCCATTCACGTCAAAAGGGAACAATGAAGGAGGTAGAGAAAGCGAGCCGACCTATAGCCAGCTAGTTAAGTATTTTACTTTTCCAGTACTTGATAGTATATTTACCCGCGAATGAATTTAATTTACCCCCTTAATCAACTATTTATGAAGAAAATTTTTGTACTTCTTATTCTATGCTTCACTGCTTCAGGTGTTTTTTCGCAGGCTTTTATGCACGGAGCAGGTGTTGGCGTATTTGTTGATAAAGCACGTTATTCCGATGCAAAGGCTTACGGAACCCTCATTTATTCTCCCCGGGTTAATTTTGTGGAAACCGAAACGATGGCTCTGTCTGTAGGCATTCCTATTACCATTGGTTTTTCAGGAAGCTATACTAGTAATAGTTATTCGGGCGATTCTGGCGATTTCGGATTCTTGTTTAATGCGCCAGTTGTTGTTAACATCAATATGGGAAGGGGTTCTACCAAAGACAATGAAAGCAAATTTGGCTATTTTGCAGGTGCAGGTTTCGGCTATCACTATGGTGCAAGAACCTTTATCGACGAATATTATGATTATAACGAATCATCTACTTTCAGCGCCTATGGACCTGCAGCTAATGCGGGGGTGCGTATCGGTGTCGGGAGGAGCCACAAGAATATTGAAATCCTTTTGTCCTATATGAGAGGAATCGACGATAGCAAGGCCAATATTTATGGACTGTCGACTTTATTCAATTTTTAGGAAGAATGAATAGCTAGCCTATTCTCTTATAGCATCACCTGCCGTGAGACTTTTTTGCGCCATTACTGCTATATTTGTCGGCACATATGACAGACACTTTTAACTACGGAATTGATGCGCTTACTGTTTCTAAAACAATAGCCTTATCTGAAGGCAAACTGCGAGGCGTGTTATGCGAAGAAGCAGTTAACAACATTAATCGGAGTTATCAGTATGTGGTGAATATTGTTTCTAGTCACAAGACAGTATACGGTATCAATACAGGATTCGGCATCCTTGCTGATTCCAGTATATCTCCCTCTGACACTGCTACCTTACAATATAAGCTACTTCAGAGTCATAGTGTAGGTGTAGGTGAACCAATATCATTGGAGATTGCTCGAATTATGCTGATAACCAAATTGCATTCGCTTGCAAGAGGATATTCGGGCGTTCAGTTCAGCACGCTTGAAAGAATTATCTGGCATATTGAGAATGATGTAATTCCTGTAGTGCCGGAAAAAGGCTCAGTGGGAGCTTCGGGAGACCTGGCGCCCCTCGCCCATTTGTTCCTGCCCTTGATAGGGCTGGGCGAAGTGTACTACCGGGGCTCCAGGTATCATACTTATGAAGTACTTCGACGACTGGGCATGAAGCCGCTTCACCTGGGGCCTAAAGAAGGGCTGGCACTTATAAATGGAACACAATTCATTTTGAGTTTTGCCGTGAAAGCAGTGCAACGTCTTCATAACTGCCTGGAAGCTGCTGACATTATAGGAGCAATGAGCCTGGAGGCGCTCACAGGAACAAAAGCTCCTTTTGACGAACGCCTTCATGCATTGAGACCATTTGAAGGTAGCCGGCTTGTAGCACAACGACTTAGGATACTGCTGCATGATTCAGAGATCATGCAGAGTCATATAGATTGTGGAAGGGTACAGGATCCTTATTCTCTTCGCTGTATGCCACAGGTACATGGTGCCTCACGCAATGCATGGAGTCATCTCAAGGAATTGACTGAAACCGAACTCAACGCAGTGACGGATAACCCTTTAATTTTCAATGAAAATGACACAATCAGTGGAGGTAATTTCCACGGGCAGCTGCTTGCATTACCACTTGATTATGCTTGTTTTGCCGCTGCCGAAATAGGAAACATATCAGATAGAAGATGCTATCTTTTACTCGAAGGTAAATGGGGGCTTCCTGTACTGCTGATGAATAATGTTGGATTGAATAGTGGTTTTATGATTCCTCAATACACAACCGCCGCGTTGGTAACGGAGAATAAAACGCTTTGCTTTCCGGCAAGTGCCGACAGTATTCCTACCTCTCTAGGGCAGGAAGACCATGTAAGTATGGGAAGCATTAGTGCAAGGAAATTAAATCAGATCATCGATAACCTAGAATATATTTTAGGAATTGAATTAATGAGTGCCTGCCAGGCTATAGAATTTCGTCGGCCCTTAAAAAGCAGTGTTATATTAGAGTTTGCTCATGACTATGTACGCCATTTTGTATCATTCGCAAAAGAGGACAGGATTTTTTCGGACGATATTAATAATATTACTCAGATAATAAGAGACTTATCTTTTGTTAGGCAGGTAGATGAATTTACAGACGGGAGAGAGATCCAATTAAATCAAGACTTCTCAGGTTTTTCATTGCTGTAATAATAACTTAGAAGTGTAGTTAGTGAAATAGCTTATAAGTATCATCCTTTTGCATACAAGCCTATGTTATGATATCCTTGGAAAGAATTAGAAACAGGAATTCGGCTGCGCATACCAATCAATAATCTTGATCTACCTGCATTGCGAAAGCTGAAGCGGGAAATTATGCTTGATTCGATTATTGTTTCTGTTAACTTTACCATCACAACTTACTACGGTTTCCCTCAATGGTTCAGTTTGTTCATTTTTAATAAAAAGTAGTGGCTGCATTATTCTTAAGTTGAAAAGCATTTCTGGCTTAATTTTTTCCTGTAGTAGAGTTTAACTAAAAATAGACTATGAGCAGATTGATTATTATTTCTAATAGGTTGCCTTTCTCGGTAGAAAGATCAGGAGAAGAGATAAGTTTGAGACAAAGTTCAGGAGGGCTAATTTCTTCCTTAAAAAGTTATTTTGAAAAAAACACCACAGATAAATTTACAGAAAGGATATGGATTGGAAGTTGTGATCTCAATACTGCAGAGTGGAAGAGAACCAGCGACAGCATACAAGGGAAAGATTTTACAATAGAACCTGTTTTTATAAAGAAAGAGATCTATGAAAATTACTACAACGGATTTGCCAACTCCACATTATGGCCGCTCTTTCATTACTTCCCTTCCCTTGTAGTATATAATAAAGATTTCTTTAATGCTTATATGGAAAGTAACCGCCTCTTTGCGGAAAAAACATTGGAGATCATGAGGCCGGGAGACGTTGTCTGGATTCACGATTATCACCTGCTGTTAGTGCCCCAACTTATAAGAAATGTTGACCCCGCTGCGGTTATCGGCTTTTTCCTGCATATTCCGTTTCCTTCCTACGAGATTTTCAGGTTATTACCCACATTATGGAAAAGAACTTTACTGCAAGGTATTCTTGGCGCTGATCTTATTGGCTTTCACACATATGATTACGTGCAGCATTTTATACAGTCTGCTAAAATGGTACTGGAAGTAGATAACCAATTTAACACGATCAATTATAACAACAGAATTATTAAAACTGATTTGTTTCCAATTGGCATCGACTTTGACAAGTTCAGGAACAGCTGTAGCAATGAAAAGTTATCTGTTCATATTAACGATATAAAGCAAAGTTTTGCGGGCAAAAAGATTATCTTTTCAGTTGACAGGCTTGATTATACCAAGGGCCTTACTAACAGGCTAAAGGGGTATGAAGACTTTCTCGAACAGCACCCGGAGTGGCACGAGAAGGTATCGTTTGTTTTTAATATCGTACCGTCTAGAGATCTGATACCGACATATAGTGATAGAAAGAAAATGGTGGAAGAAAAAATAAGTACGATCAATGGTAGATTTTCTACCATTAGCTGGCAACCACTAATGTATCGTTACAATCATCTTGGATTTGAAGAGCTTTGTACTTTATATCGCGCGGCAGATATTGCGCTCATTACACCACTCCGTGATGGCATGAACCTGGTGGCTAAGGAGTACGTTGCAACGAATGACAAAAGGGGAGTACTTATATTAAGTGAATTGACCGGGGCAGCTAGCGAACTGAATGAAGCTATCTTAGTTAACCCTACCGATAGCCAGGCAGTAGCAGACGCCATAGTAATGGCGCTTACCATGCCAATAGAAGAGCAGCAGTCTAGAATGCGTCTAATGCAAAAGCGGCTTTATGATTATGACGTAGTAAGATGGGTGAATGATTTTCTCGATCAGCTTTATCAGGCCAAGAATGAACAAAAGAAAGCTATTGTTAAATGGCTCGATACCAGAGCTGTTTCAGCTATTCAACATGATTTTAGTCTTGCAGAACGCCGATGTATTTTACTTGACTATGACGGCACTCTTGCCCCTTATGCTAAAGTGCCTTCTGAAGCAAAGCCTGGCAAGGAAGTAATATCAATGCTCGCGGATCTGGCCGCCGATGAACGAAATGAAGTGGTCGTAATCAGCGGCAGGGACTCTAATACGTTGGATAAATGGCTTGGTCATCTTAATATAAATTTTGTTGCAGAGCATGGTGTATTCATAAAGTACAAGAACCAGCAATGGGAAACGCAGGTTGCTCTTTCCAGCAACTGGAAAGATATGGTTCGACCTATACTAGAACTTTATGTTACTCGTTGTTCGGGATCATTAATAGAAGAAAAAAAGAACACTCTTACCTGGCATTATAGAAATACACATCCCGGCCTTGGCTTTTCTCGCTCTCGTGAGCTGCTCAACAATCTACTGCAAATGACGGGTAATACACCAATTCAGGTTATAGATGGAAATAAAGTGATTGAAGTAAGATTGATGGGAGTCGATAAAGGAAATACAGCGCTCAAAATCATTGATTACTTCAAATCAGATTTTGTGTTGTGTCTAGGAGATGATACAACTGATGAAGATATGTTCCGCATAATAAGGAATAAAGGATATACTGTAAAGGTTGGACCCGGTACTACTGCGGCAGAATACACTTTAAGTTCTCAAACAGAAGTGGTGCCTTTATTAAAAAAATTTTTAGACCCGTGATGCAAAATAGTTTGCAATTTTCAGTTGGCAGTTAGCAACATGGTTGAAGAGTTTCCTGGCCTTTTTTGCAAGCTGCAAACTGCTAACTGGCAACTTAGAGGCTAAGTAATTCTAAAAAAGACAAGCACGGATTTTTATTAGGTCTTTGCATTTATTACATTCGTCTATAGTGACCACATTGCTTACCAATATTAAAGCCTTAGTTAATGTGCGGGAAAAAGA
>JACMJX010000130.1 GCA_014380425.1 Chitinophagaceae bacterium
CCTTTTTCCAGTTGATTAACTTGTTATGGCCAATGCCACCCGCAACTGAATATTCTACCCACGATAGCCGATAACAAAAATGAAATAATCCACGTGTTCCTGACGAAAGATCGAAAGTGGAAATGAAGATAAGGAGATGTCTTAACTTAATGACATTGGGAAAGGGGATAATTATAAAAAGTATTATGAGATGTCTCCTATAAGTAATCTTTCAAAAATACGAACCCCGACACTTATTATGTCGGTAGTAAGCGATGAGCGGGTGTCAATCACAGGTTCTTATAAACTCTATCATGCTTTAAAAGCCAACGATGTACCCGTGCAGTTTATAGCCTACCCGGGTACCGGTCATTTTCCCAGCGACCCTATAAATGCAAATGATGTTTATAAACGATGGACATCATGGCTTAAAAAGTATTTAGACTAATTACTGACACAAAGGTTTAGAATTTATGAAAGTGATTATTGCGTTTACAAGTCACTAATAGAAAGATCCTCGCCGTTTACTCGTTGCGTCCTCCGCGTTCTCTGCGGTTAAACTTTGTAAAAAATCACACGATTAAGGTATTTAAAAATGAGCTGGCTAAATGTAATTTAGCTTTTCTACCACTAACATGGTTTAAGAGCCGGCGGTTTATTGCATTATAAATTTCCTGCTTCTCCCTTCAAAAAGAACTGCACTCACTTTCCCGAAAAATTTATTATTAGCTATGCGGTCAATAAAATATTTATCTCCGTTATTTATGTATGCTGGTGCATATTTTTCCTTTACACACAGGGGATGGATGTGCTACATTCCACTGCTTATCACCTGGCTGGTAATACCATGTGTTGAATTATGGAGCAAGCCAGATAAACGGAATCTTTCCCTCTCCGCTGAAGAAGAAGCCAAATCAGACAGATCCTATGATCTGATTCTTTACCTGATCGTCATTGTACAATGGCCCATGCTATTTCTTTTTTTATACTCCATGCAGGATACAACGCTTAGCCTGGTAGACAAGGTCGGCAGGATCGGGACTATGGGATTATTTTGTGGCACCTGTGGAATAAATGTCGGTCACGAGTTAGGCCACAGGGTGAACAGGTTTGAACGAACCCTTGCAAAAATTTCCCTGCTCAGTTCTCTGTACATGCATAATATCATAGAGCACAATAAAGGACATCATAAGAATATAGGTACCAGGGCCGATCCTTCTACGGCCCGGTTTGGCGAGAACCTATATATGTTCTGGTTTCGCTGTATCGTGTTCACCTATATTGGTGCATGGACGATTGCAAACCGGGAGAGCAGGAAACAATACAGAACTGCTGCTCATCCGGGAAACGAAATGATTCAATTCCATCTCATTCAATTTTCCTTGATCGCTTTCATCTTTCTAGTTTTCGGATGGCAGGTCCTCGTATGCTTTATGCTTGCTGCATTGACGGGGATCTTGTTATTACAGACTGTTGGATATATCGAACATTATGGTTTAACAAGGAAATATGTTACGGAGGGAAAATTCGAACGTGTACTTCCCTTGCATAGCTGGGACAGCCATCACCTCCTGGGAAGGGTATTGTTATTTGAGGTTTCCCGTCACAGTGATCATCATTACCTGGCAAGCCGGAAATACCAGGTACTGCGCTATCATGACAGTTCTCCGCAACTGCCAACAGGTTATCCGGGAATGATTCTGTTGTCACTGCTGCCCCCGGTCTGGTTTAACATCATGAACCCGCGGTTAAAAGATCATCTTAGCTCCAGATTTTAAGGATGGGTTATAAAGCTTTGCGTTGCCAGGTTCAGCTTCTGCGTTTAAAGGGCAGCACCAAGGGTTAAACGCAAAGAACGCAGAGGAACGCGAAGAGGAAGACGCAGAGGGTTATCGTAATTCTCTAATCGTAAGGGTTCTACTTAAATTTAGTAGCAAGATTTTATCAAATTATTCCAAAACTGGGAAAAACACCGGCACTGATGTAATATATCACCACTATTCTCCGTTTTGCATCCTGACTTATGAAAAACCAATCCATTAAACATCGCGTAGGAATTATATATATCGTGCTGGTTCTTGTAGGACTCTATTTTCCTATGGTGAAGGTTTATTCACAGGATCTTCCTTCTCCCGCTGCCAACCTCGAATTGTTGCCTACCGGTAGTTATATCATTCCCATGGATAATTCGTTGCAGGCAAATACTGCCGGAAGATTTAACCTGAGGTCTTATGGATTAATTGTGCACTTGCTCAATAACAGCGTAAGCGTTAAGTGGGCTATTAGAGCTGCTAAATTAAAAGACGGCATTGACTTTAGTGTGAATACAAATCTAGTTCAACCTGCCTCCGTAACTGGCGATATTCTAAGGGACTTTAAAGCGGGCCCTTTTGTCATTTCTGCGGCTGATACCACGGGCGTTGCAGCGTTAGTTACCGGTTTCTATTCCAGCAATTCATTGACCGGAAATGACCGTCCGAATCTATATGTTACTTCTTCCGATGTAACTGTTGATATCAGGTATGACCTGGCTGGTTATGTGCCCAGGGCTGCGATTCTTAATGATGGAAGCAACGCTATTATACATCTCGGTTTTATGACGGCGTCGTCTATGCCTGCAGGCAATTATGCAGTGTCTAATGGAACAAGCCTGGCCTCTGGTTGTTTTACTTTCGCATCGGAACCTCACAATACAAATACAGGTCCTGCTGTGGATGCGACAATAACTGCCATTCGGGATTTTGTCACGAGCGGAGGAAACTTCCTGGCACAATGCGAAGCGGTGACGAATTATGAAAACAATGCTTTAGGACGATTTCAAACTACCACAGGCGTTACGGTTGCCAATGCTGGAGTAACTACCGTATTAACTTATCCGAATGCTGATCTTAGTCTTTCACAATTTGAAGGGTTATATAACGGAAGTGCGGGAGGTACCGTGAGGAACTGGACCATGCCAGGAGCAGGTATAAATAATGAGCATCATCACGCCTTTCGAACGGCAGGGAGTACATATATTGCTGCCAGCGCTTCAAAATTGGTAGCCGGAATCGGAGGTTTAGTATTCTATATCGGGAACCATACTTTCGCAGCAACTACTCCGGAAGGTACGAATGGCATGAGGATGTATTTGAATGCCATGCTTACCCCTGCGGTTCTGCCATGCCCTGCGATGTTAGATGACAGGAGAGTGGTTTTGAAAGGAAGCGCGAATTACAATTTTATTAATCTTAATTGGACGGCCAGGGATAACCGCGCAATAGATTATTTTGAATTGGAGCAAAGCGATGATGGTAATTTCTTTACAAGGATCGCCAGTGTTCCCGCCACCCAGAAGCGAGGCAGTGAGAAATACCTGTATAACATTCCAAATACCAATCAGCATAAGAAATATTATAGAATTAGAACCAGGTATAGAAATTCAAATTACCAGTATGGTAATGTGATTTCTCTTTCTTCCCAACTAAATTCAATAAACAACCGTTTCACGGTTTTAAGGAACCCTGTAACTACGACAATAGCAATAATTTTAGAAAGCAAAAGAGAAGGCAAGAGCGAATTCAACCTGTATGATTTAGCCGGCACGAAAGTTCATTCGCAAACGATAAAGTATCAAAAAGGTGTAAACCAGGTAACTTGTAATCCACCATCTGGCTTACGTCCCGGAACCTATACATTACGTATAGCCGATGAGACGCAAGTTGCGGTTTTCAAGATTGTGAAACTGTAACATCAAGTGCTGCACTCCATAGTATTTTTTGTTATTTAGCATATTGTTGCCATGAACAATCAAGCAATCTATGCAGATCCTGAAAATTTTTATGGAGTCGAAGGCGCCGGACGTGCTCGCAAATTTCTATGAAGAGGTGCTGGACCTATCCGTTCACAGGAAGGACGGGGTGATAGAAATTGCCGTGATAGAAGCCAAGCTTGCGGCGATCAGTGTCGACGTCCTGCCCGGCACCCGATTCTCCGAAGAGCGTGCGCGGCAATTCATCGTCACCCAGCAGCCGATAGGTGAGCCGCTGAGTCCCGAAGCTACGCAGTCCGGCATGCGCAACCTGA
>JACMJX010000131.1 GCA_014380425.1 Chitinophagaceae bacterium
GCTCGACTTCCTTACCTTGCAGGGCATTACAGGAGCTTCGGTACACAAGCAGTTCCATTCCATGTGCAACGGCGCGAACATGGCCTATGCCAAAAGCGTTTTTTATGAAGTGGGGGGCTTTCAGGGAATAGACCGAATTGCTTCAGGAGACGATATGCTGCTGATGCACAAGATCTTTCTTAAACATCCCGAACGGGTATTCTTTCTTAAAGCCGCTGAAGCGACGGTAACCACGCAACCCGAAAAGACGTGGCAGGCGTTCATCAACCAGCGTATTCGCTGGGCCAGCAAGGCAGACAAGTATGATGACAAAAGAATATTCGCAGTGCTGCTGCTTGTTTACCTGTTGAATGTTTCCCTGCTTGCTTGCCTGGCAGCAGGATTTGTAGATCACAACTGGTTGTTGTATTCGGTGCTGCTGGTGGTTACAAAGTTTCTGGCAGAGATATCTTTCATGCGTGCCGTTTCAGGTTTCTTCGGGATGCAGCGGTTACTGATATGGTTTCCTTTTCTGCAGCCCATGCATATTCTTTATACTGTGCTGGCAGGTTTCCTGGGCAAATTCGGATCTTACAGGTGGAAGGACCGGAAGGTGAACTAAAAAATCGTATTTTCCCACTCATGTCGTCATACGCGGAGTCTATACAGCTTGCAGCCTGGAGGAGGTTAAAGAAAAACAGGGGAGCCGTTCTTGGAATGGTGATTATTATCCTGACCCTGCTTACGGCAGTATTTGGGTACTTTCTGGCACCCGACGGCTCTCCCGACGCCAACAGGATGATTGTGGAAATAGGAGGCCTGAAGCCCGGGAAGCAACAAATGTTCTATAAAGTAAAAAAAGAACGCCCACCCGTAAGAAGGAGCTTTATACAGCGCCTGATATACGGGCAGGAAGACGGCTTTAGCTACATGCCTGTAAAGCGCTACCTGGATCGGGGTAATGTTATAGTCATCGAAAAATACATCGATGAAGATGTATATGACACACTCTCCGTTCCCCGTTCCGTTCTTGCCGCTCCGCTAGGGTCTAACTTTACCACCACTACTTATTTACTAGGCACTGACAAGTATGGGCGGGATATTTTAAGCAGGTTGTTATTGGGCTCGCGAGTAAGCCTGAGTGTAGGTGCCATTGCCATCATTATATCTTTAACTATCGGGGTGATACTAGGCGCTGCCGCGGGCTATTTCAGGGGCCGTACCGATAATGTGATCATGTGGCTTATCAACGTGATCTGGAGCATCCCAACCCTGCTGCTGGTATTTGCCATTACCTTTCTGCTTGGTAAAGGCTTCTGGCAGGTGTTTGTAGCGGTGGGCCTCACCATGTGGGTGAGCGTGGCGCGGATCGTAAGAGGCCAGATACTGAGCGTACGAAAGCGGGAATATGTGGAAGCCGCGCGGGCGCTTGGCTTCTCTGATTTGCGGATCATTACGCGGCATATTTTACCAAATATCGCGGGACCTATTATCGTAATCGCTGCTTCCAACTTTGCTTCGGCTATCGTTATAGAAGCCGGCCTAAGCTTTCTCGGAGTGGGCGTACAGCCACCACAACCGAGTTGGGGAATGATGATCAAGGAGAACTACAATTTCATTATAACCAATAATCCGATGCTGGCCCTTGCGCCAGGTTTCGCCATCATGCTGCTGGTACTGGCATTCAACCTGCTGGGAAACGGATTAAGGGATGCCCTGGACGTTAAAGGGTGATATGGGTGCGGTATTTATTACTACTTTTCAACGGCCGTTTTAAGACGTGTGGCAGCCGCTCCATACACCTGCACGTTACGTGCAAAGCTCTCTTCGAGAGATATGAATGTTTCGGTGCGTTCGATGCCTTTGATCTTCTGAAGTTCATCGTGCAGTACGAACCTGAGCTGATTGATATCTTTGCAGACTATTTCTGCGAACATGCTATAATTGCCTGTTGTATAGTTGAGACGCACGATCTCAGGGATTTTTTTCAGTTCGCGGGCTACGGAATCGTACAGAGAGCTTTTCTCCAGGTAGATGCCTATAAAAGCTATCACGTCGTACCCTAAAAATTTAAGATCGACATTGAGTCTGGTACCTTTCACTACTCCTACTTCCTGGAGTTTCTTTATGCGTACATGGATGGTGCCACCGGAAACGAATAATTTCTTTCCCAGATCGGCATAAGAGACTTCTGCATTATCCATCATTTCGTGAATGATCTGAAGATCCAGTTTGTCAAGGCTGAATTTGGCTGCCATATAGAATCGTTGATTTAAATTATATTTAATAATTAAAGCAAATATTTGCTATTTTTCTATAATTACAAAATAATTGTTGAAATATATACAAGCAATTGGATAATTATCTAATATTGCATTATCAATGTAACAGACATTGTAAGTTCTTGTGGGATGATGAAATTTTGGCAGACATGCCCCCTTGTCTCGGGGGTGGGGAGTTCGGGATAAACGTTGCATAGAGCCGCTCCGCTAGTTAATAGCTATCGGATCGACCAGGGTAGACCACTCAACTTTGTGTTATGGCTAACCGCCCCGTGGAGGTTCGAGTCCTCCTCCTACAGCTTTTTATAGATAACCATTAGTGATAAACAGCGTGTAAAAATCCTGGGTTCACGAGGTAGCTTCCTGCAAATTATCCGCTACGAGCGTGAGCAACTGTGCTATGCTAAAGGGCTTTCTTAGGAACCCGTTCGCACTACAGCGAATGGCGATAGCCTCAATGTTGTCATTGGCAGAAAAAAGGAACACAGGTATAAAGGCTGCCATGGAATGCGCTTTGAGCTGGAAAATTGCCTCTTCGCCCCCATGTTCCGGTATCCAGAGATCCATGAAAATCAGGCCCGGCTTAACAGTTTCAGTATCACCAATCACCTCGCTGCAATTTGCCCGAACGATTACCTGGTATCCATTTCTCTCCAGGATCAGCCGGCAGACTTCCAAAATTTCCCGGTCATCGTCATACAATAGTATTGGTTTATGCATGTGGCTGTTGTGGAATGGTGAAATAAAACGTACTCCCATTGCCTTCTTCACTGGTAGCCCATAGCTTGCCCTGATGCCGCTTTATGATATCTGCGGAAATGGATAGCCCGATACCTAAACCTTGAAAATGAACAGCCCTGCCCTCTTCCCGGTAATAACGCTCGAATACTCTGGTGAGGTTCTTTTGCTGGATGCCTATTCCGTGATCGGTCACAGAAACAGTCCAGTGTGCCGGCTGTAAGCTCAGATGAACTTCTACCCGATCCCCATGAGGCGAGTACTTGATGGCATTGGTGAGCAGGTTGATTACGACTTGCTGTAAACGCTCCCGGTCGGCAAAAACAGTTTGGGTTTGCCCGTCGCTAGTAAAATGGATCTGGTGCTGGGGTGTGTTCATTTGTACCCCTTCGATCGCATCAGCAATCATCTCAGTTAAGCTAAAATCGGAACGATTCAAATCCAACTGGCCATGGTTTATCTTCGTCACATCCAGTAATTCATTAATCAGTCCATTCAAACGGTTAATAGACTCTCCGGCCTTCCGGGCAAAAAGGACGTCCTTATGCTCAGATTTATCCAAACTCGTTTCCAGCAACTCTAAATATGCCTTCGCGGTGGCAAGCGGCGTTTTTAATTCGTGGCTGGCTATGCCGATAAATTCATCTTTGGCTTGTTCCTTCGATTTTTGATTCTGAATATCTGTCGCAGTTCCTACCCAGGTAAGGATGATACCATTTTCATTGCGCAGCGCTATCGCACGGAATTCATGCCACCGGTAGGTGTCATCCCGTCGTTTAAGTTTCAGCTCCATAGACCAGCTTTCTCCTGTACTTAAAGCGTTTCCCCAGGTGCTTAGCACCTGCTCCCGGTGCGACGGATGGAGCATTTCTTCCCAACTGTCTGCGGTCATCGCTTCGGCTGTGAGTCCGGTATAATCCAGGAATGCATGGTTAAAGTAGGTGATGCGGCCATTCGGAGTGGAGGTCAACGTCATTTGCGGGAGAGATTCCAATATCCGGGTTACGTACTCTGCATTCTTTTTCTCCTGTAGGGCCCGTTCTTTCCAGAGGGTAATATCGTTGAATGCAAGCAGGGTCCAGTTCTCCCCGTTTTCTTTTTGAATCGGCTGAGCATTGAAGCAGATCGTGCGCCTGCCCGCAAACGGAAAAGCATAGGTAACTTCCCATTCCACAAAGCGGTCGGTTTGTTCTTGCGCGTTTTGCAATTGATTCCGCAGATCGGGTATATCCCAACGCCGGTCCTGCAATTCAAACAGCATCCTTCCTATGGCTGATTCTTCTGATAATCCAAAGGTTTTATAAAAAGATTTATTAGCACTCAGTATTTTAAACTCCCGGCTTAAAACCAGTAAAGGCTCATGGATTGTGGCGGTGATTGCCTCTGCATACACCCGGGACTGGTTCAGTTGCTCATTGCGATCATTCAGTTCCTGGTTAACGGTAACAAGTTCCTCATTGGTGCTTTGCAGTTCCTCTTTACTGGTTTCGAGTTCTTCGTTTAAGCTTTGCAACTCCTCGCCGCCACTTAATAATTCTTCATTCGCACTTTGCAGTTCTTCATTCACCGCTTCCTGGTCTTCACTGATGCTGCGCATGTCTTCCCGAGCCTGAACCAATTCCTTTTCCAGATAGTTGATCCGTACGTCTTTATCATCGGTGTTCAGCTGCAGATCTACTATCGGAGTGGCCTGTTGTGCAGGTAACGGTGCATTGGTGGTTTCCTGGAAAAGGATTAGAAAATGCGGATCAATGGCATTGGGCAATGGAATCACTTCGATAGTAACCAGGCGTTTACCGATATGAATGGGAATACCCTTCTTTTTATAAGGGGTATTGGCACTTTTTGATTTGTGCAATGCGTTACGCAGTTCAAAGGACAGCCCTCCGCGCGCCATTTTGAGCACATTCAGGCTGGCTTTGCCGGGAGCTGGCTCCAGGTAATCTCCGGTAGCTCCGCGGAATTGCACGATGTCGAGTTGCTCGTTCACTATCACCCCTACCGGAGTGTACTGTGCAAGTAAAATATCGTCTGCATTTTTTTGATAATCGTCCTTCTTGCGCTGATTACTTTGAACGCTATAGTCCGTATCCTTGAAGGCTTCCTCGTTACGATCCGTCATCATTGATATCGCCCTGCCCGGTACTGTTATTTTGATGTACAGCTTTTCTTTTTTACCAAGTATAGCAAAGAGGCCTCCGGAATTACTGGGTGTTTCGGACTTGCCCAAAAACAGATAGCCTTTGTCACGCAGGGCGTAGTGAAAGGACTGAAAGGCTTTTTTTTGTAAAAATGGCTCCATATAAATCAGCACATTCCGACAGCTGACCAGATCTATTTTAGAAAAGGGAGGATCTTTCAAGAAGTTATGACACGCGAACACGCACATATCACGTATATTTTTTTTGACCTGGTAGTACCCGTCTTTCTTGTTGAAAAACTGTTGCAGACGCAGATCAGAGACCCCCTCCAGGTCTTTTTTATGATAAAGCCCGCTGCGTGCTTTGGCTATTGCTTTTTCAGAGAGGTCTGAAGCAAAAATTTGTATTTTGGTACCTGCTGTGCGGTCGCTTAAAAACTCATGAAGGCAGATGCCCATCGAATAGGCTTCTTCTCCTGTGGAACATCCAGCGATCCAGATACGTAAGGGATTGCCTATGGACTTATCTTTCAGTAGTTCCGGGAACACCTGCTGATATAAATACTCAAATGATTTCGTATCGCGAAAGAACGTGGTTACGGGTATGAGCATATCCTGAAACAGGATGTCCTGTTCCGGGTTATTTTGCTTCAGAAATTCCAGGTACTCCTTCACTGACGCTTTATTTATCAGGGCCAGGCGACGTAGAATACGACGACGAATTGTAGTTTGTTTGTAATATGTAAAATCCATCCCTTTGCGTGTGCGGAGCACCGTAAGAATCTGTTTGAAGCTTTCTTCTTCACCACCGTTAACAGAAGACTCTGTGCCAGCAATCAC
>JACMJX010000132.1 GCA_014380425.1 Chitinophagaceae bacterium
GAGCATTTCAACGCCGTATTTGCGGAGACAGATATTTACGTCACCAATGATCTTGCCGCTAAACTCGGCACACGCTACGAGTATTCCTCCGTTCTGCAAAAGACCAATATCGCCCCAAGAGCATCCCTGGCATACAAGCTGGGAAAAGGCCAGGCCTCGCTTGCTTATGGTATCTTTTACCAGAAGCCCGAACGCGGGTATCTGCTCTTTAAAAGCAATATGGAATACCAGCGGGCAGATCATTACATTATCAATTATCAGAAGATCAGTTCTGGTTATACATTCCGTACCGAAGTGTTTTATAAACAATACTACGATCTTACCACTACCTCTCCCGACACCAGCAATAACGGATCGGGCAAAGCAAAGGGTATAGAGTTTTTCTGGCGGGATAAGAAGACCCTGAAAGACGTCGATTACTGGATCTCTTATTCTTTTCTGGATACAAAAAGGAATTACCTGAATTACCCGGTAACGCTTACACCCAATTTCGCTGCCAGGCATACGGCTTCCCTCGTGGTAAAGAAGTTTGTTACGAAGCTTAAAACACAGTTCAACGGCTCTTATTCATTTGCCACAGGCCGGCCCTACTACCGGTTTGGTTACGATAATGACAACAAATACGTAGTTACAGACCAGGGCAGAACTATCAATTACAATAACCTGAGCTTTAGCGTTAATTACCTGCCCAGGATAGGAAGGCAGGATTCAAAAACTTTCATCGTATGGGTTTTCAGCGTAACCAATGTATTGGGCAGCAAGCAGATATTCAACTACAACTATTCTTATAACGGCTCGCGGAAGGAGCCTATTACACCACCTGCAGGCCGGTTCATTTTCCTCGGGTGTTTTCTGAGTTTCGGGGTAGACAGGTCGGATGACATCATAAACAGCAATCTATAATCAACCTATACAATTATGAACAGAAGAACCGTTTTAATAGCAGGCATCTTAATGGGGATATCTGCTACAATGTTTGGTCAAAGCGAGAAATATGCCAACGTAATGAAAGCCAATATAAGCCAGCTGGATTCCGCGCTGGAAAAAGGAACGATCCTGAACCTGGGCAACACGTTCGAACGCATCGGTGATGCGGAAAAAACGCAGTGGCTACCTTATTACTATGCCAGCTACTGCATAGTAATGCATTCCTACATGGAACAGGATAAAAGTAAAACAGATGGACTGGCAGACAGAGCCGAGGCACTTCTCACTAAAGCAGAAGCGTTGAACGGGGGTGAGAACTCGGAAACCTGTGTGATCAGAAGCATGATAGCGTCGTCGCATCTGATGGTAGATCCACAGTCAAGGTTCATGAAATACGGGCAGGCATCGGGCACACAGATCGCGAAAGCGAAAGCACTGGATCCGCTGAATCCAAGGCCGGTGTACCTGGAAGCACAGGGTAAATTTTATACTCCCGAGCAATTCGGTGGTGGTAAAGCACAGGCGAAGGTATTATTTGAAAAGGCGCTTGCGATGTTTGATACATTCAAGCCAGCCACTGAACTTTCTCCATCCTGGGGGAAGGTGAGTACATTATTTTTTCTTGAGCAGATCAAGTAGTCTGGATGATGTTTTCATCCGGTTTAGCCGTGCCCGGATCTAAAAGCAGGCGCTCCAAATCCTCCTGATTAAAGGATACCGGTGCGCCTGCTTTGAATAGGATCCATTATTAAACCATAGCTGTAAGAAGCAAGCCAAACGAAATAACAATAAATTAATTCAACTTTGCCAATGCATCTTTAACACGTTGCCATGCTCTTTCTATATTCTGCATGCTGTTTGCAAATGAAAATCGTACGCAGGCGGGCTCTCCGAATGCCTCGCCCATAACCGAGGAAACATGTGCCGTATTCAGGAGATACATGGAAAAGTCTGCCGAATTGGAGATGGTAGTAGTCCCATCGCTTTTTCCGAAGTAAGACGATATATCCGGGAAGATGTAAAAAGCTCCCTCGGGCTCATAACATTTAATGCCGGGGATGCCTGCTACCAGTTCCATTGTTCTCTTCCTTCTCCTCGTAAATTCCTCCGTCATTTCCATAGAAGGCTTCAGATCTCCGGTGAGTGCAACCACTGCTGCTTTCTGTGCAATAGAGCAAGTACCGCTGGTAAACTGTCCCTGCAGCTTTTCCGTGGCCTTAGCCACGTCTACCTGCGTCGCTATATAGCCGAGCCTCCAGCCGGTCATGGCAAAACCCTTGCTGAGTCCATTGATTATGATTATCCTGTCTTTAAGGTCGGCAAACTGTGCAATGCTCTCATGTTTACCGATGAAATTGATGTATTCATAGATCTCGTCGGATATGATGAAGATGCCAGGATGCTTTCTGAATACCTCTGCCAGCGCTGCCAGTTCCGCCTTGCTGTAAACGGCCCCGGAAGGGTTACAGGGAGAAGAAAACAGGAATAGCTTGGTTTTGGGAGTGATCGCAGCTTCCAACTGGGCCGGGGTAAGTTTAAACCCACTTTCTAAGGAAGTACGCACCTCGATAACTTTACCCCGGGCTATTTTTACTAGTTCGGAGTAGGTTACCCAATAAGGGGTAGGGATAATTACCTCTTCGTCTTCGTCAACCAGGGCCAGAATGGTATTGGCAAGGCTTTGTTTTGCACCTGTAGACACTACGATCTGCTCGGGTTTATAATCCAGGTTATTGTCCCTTTTCAGTTTGCTGCATACGGCCTCTCTAAGGTCGGGATAGCCGGCTACGGGAGTGTAGTGGCTCCAGTTATCATCGATTGCCTTCTTGGCCGCTTCTTTTATATGTTCCGGCGTATCAAAATCAGGTTCTCCAAGGCTCAGATCTATCACATCCATACCTTTTGCTCTTAATTCTCTGCCTAATTTTGCCATTTTAAGTGTCTCTGGCTCAGCGAAGCGCGACAGAATCGATGATAATTCCATAATTTAAGCGGTTGTTTGATTGCTTGTTTTAAAACCGGCTGCAAAAGTAGAGAAAATCGCGCTAAATTGTATCGTTAAAGATTGATGACGCGTTAACGCAGTACTGGCCTTTGGTTGCGATAAAACACTATCTTTGCCAGCTCTAAAAAAATTAAAAACAAAACAACTAGTCCAATGAGATCTTTGGTGACTATTTTCGTGGGATTGTTAATTGTGTATTCCCTATACCTGCTTTCCTTTACCTGGTTTGTCAACAGCCATGAAAAGTCGGTCGAGGGAAAGGCCGAGAAGTTTGTCAAGTCCCGGTATCCTCAAACGGCGCAGCAGAAATATCCAAACGATAAAGAAGCGCAGGTACTTTACCAGGACACGCTCGAAAGACTTCTTAAGCAACGCAGACAGCAATTACTGGATAGTAGCAAAAATCAGCCCATCACCTGGTGGGGAACCAGCTATCAGAAAGCCAAAGAAAGCGAACTTCTGCTGGGCCTGGATCTACAGGGCGGAATTAACGTGACGATGGATATAGAACTGTCTGGTTTAATCAAGGGCCTTGCCAATAACCCGGCTGATCCTTCTTTGAAAAAGGCCATCGATGAAGCTACCAGGAGAAAGACGAACAGCGATGTGGATTATATTACGCTGTTTTCGCAATCATTTAAAGACGTTAACCCAAACACTCCCCTGGCACCCTTATTTGCCAGCAGCACAAAGAACAAACTAAAGATCGACGCTTCCGACAATACCGTTATAACTTATATCCGCGAACAGGCGAATGCTTCTATGAAGCAGACTTACAATGTTCTTACAAAACGTATCGACAAGTTCGGCGTAGCACAACCCAATATTAATCTTGACGAGAACAAAGGGATCATTACAGTAGAACTTGCTGGTGCAGACGATCCTGAGCGGGTTCGTAAATACCTGCAGTCGACAGCTAACCTACAATTCTTTGCCGTTTATAATATTGCGGAACTGGATAAATCGATAGCAGAAGCAGACAAGGCACTTGCTATAGTTCTCAATGGCTCCGCACCTGTGGATACTGCAGTAACTAAGGCGGCTGACAGTTCCGCGGTTGTTGCACCTGCTGCTGATAGCCCTGCTATAAAAAGCCTTAAAGACCTGGTAAACACAACGATAAAAGAAAAGGCTAAAACGACAGATTCTGTAGCGGCTAAAAACGAGCATCCTCTTATAGGAGGCATCATCCAGTTTATACCCCCGCAGGATAACAATAAAGATGGCACACCTGATTTTTCTGCCGCGCTGGGCTATGTAGCACTTAAAGATACGGGCACTGTTAACAGCTATCTTCAAAACCCGGCAGTACTAAATAATATCCCCGCCGATGCACGCTTCGTGTACGGCATGCCTGAAAAAGACAGAAATGGCAAGCTACAGGAATTCATTCCCATGTACGCCATAAAAACCATCCCCGGTTCTGAAAAAGCAGAGCTCGAGGGAGATCATGTTATAGACGCTGCACAGGACTTCGATCAGTTTGGAAAAGTGTCGGTAAGCATGACGATGGATAAGCAGGGAGAGCGGATCTGGGAAAGAATGACCGAGGCTAATATAGGTCGTCCCATAGCTATCGTACTCGATGAGATCGTTTATTCCGCACCCAATGTAATGAGCAAGATCAGTGGCGGAAGCTCACAGATCAGTGGAAACTTTACAGTGCAGGAAGGCCAGGACCTTCAGAATATACTGAAAGCGGGTAAGCTACAAGCCCCTGCCAAAATAGTTCAGGAGCAGGTAGTAGGCCCTACTTTGGGGCAGGAGGCTGTAAAGGGCGGTTCTATGGCTTTCATTATTGCCTTCCTCCTTATTTTTATCCTGATGCTGGTGTATTACAATACGGGCGGATGGGTGGCTAATATCGCCTTGATATTAAACCTTTTGTTAACGGTAGGTGTGCTTGCGGCGGGTAACGCTACACTCACTGCAGCCGGTATCGCAGGCCTGGTTCTTACCATTGGTATGGCGGTTGATACGAACGTAATCATCTTCGAAAGAATAAAAGAGGAACTCACCAGAGGCAAGAACTACCAGCAGGCGGTAAAAGACGGTTATAAGCGCTCCCTGGCCCCGGTGCTGGATGCCCATATCGCCACTTTAATGACCGCCTGTATTCTATTCTACTTCGGTCTCGGTCCTGTACTGGGTTTCGCCACTACCCAAATCATCGGTATTCTACTATCGTTACTTTGCGGTATAGTGATCTCCAGGCTAATCACCGATTTCTGGACAAACAAGAACCGTCACTTCAACTACTTCACGCCTGTTTCGAAGAGAATATTCAGGCACGCCAGCTTCGATTTCGTGAAATACAGAAAAGTAGCTTATGGCATATCCGTGGTTGTATTGCTACTGGGCATAGGAGCCATGTTCAATGGATTTAAAGAAGGTGTGGAGTTCAGCGGAGGTCGCAGCTATATAGTTAACTTTACCAAGCCGGTAGATGTTGCCAAAGTAAGAGATGAGCTGAATACGGTGTTTGGCAGCAGCCCTGTTATCAAAACATACGGCAGTTCTTCCAAACTCGATATCACTACCGATTATCTGATAGCGCAATCCGGAGAAAATGCCGATGGCCAGGTAAGAGAAAAGCTTTACCTGGGCTTGAAATCATTCCTTCCATCCGGCACTACTGCCACCGACTTCCAGTCAAGGCATATCGAGCAATCGAAAAGAGTAGATGCTACTATTTCAGATGATCTTAAGTCGGGAGCCAAATGGGCTACGTTCTGGTCTTTGCTCCTGATCACGCTTTACATCCTGATACGCTTCCGCGATTGGAGATACTCGTTGGGTACAGTGTTCTCGCTGCTTCATGATGTGGTGGTTACCATTATAGTGTTCTCCTTTTTAAAGGATATCGTACCGTTCCCTCTGGAAATTGACCAGCACTTTATTGCTGCCATCCTTACGGTAATAGGCTTTTCCATGAATGATACGGTAATTGTATTCGACCGTATCAGGGAATACACCGGCACCATGAAAGGAGCCAGCAAAGCAGAGATCATCAACAAAGCCATCAATGATACGCTGAGCCGTACTATCATGACTTCTTTAACGGTTTTCCTTACCATCCTGATCCTGTTCCTCGTAGGAGGAGAAGTAACCAAGGGCTTCGCTTTTGCCATGCTGATAGGCGTTGTAACGGGTACCTATTCTTCCATCTTTGTAGCTGCACCCGTGCTGCTCGAGTTTGGCAAGAACCGGGCTTTAGGATCTTCTTCCGAGGAGCCTGTCGTAAAAACAACCGTTAAAACAGCTCCGCAGATAGCCCCGGTGAAATAGATTCCATTCTTTATAGTATAAGGAGAGGGCTGCCTTGCGAGGTAGCCCTCTTTTCGTTTATATCTTTCAATTATTGCCGGCAAAACCCTGTCATTTCCGATCTTTGCTCACTTGAACACGGCATCAAATACAAGATTTATTAAACAGGCGGCATTAGCGCTTGGTTTCGACTACTGCGGTGTTGCGGCAGCGCAGTTTCTGGAAGACGATGCGCACCGCCTCGAGAAATGGCTGCACCAGGGCATGCATGGATCTATGACTTATATGGAGAACAATTTCGACCTGCGGGTAGATCCCCGAAGACTGGTACCGGGCGCTCGCTCGGTAATTACTTTGCTGATCAATTATTTTCCTCCGGAGATGCAGACGGACGCTGCTCCTAAAATATCTAAATATGCCTATGGCAACGATTACCATGAGGTAATAAGAGCAAAGCTGAAGATGCTGCTGGTTAGTATCAGAGAACAGGTGGGGGACGTAAATGGAAGGGGATTCATCGATTCTGCTCCTGTTCTGGAAAGAGCCTGGGCGGTAAAAAGCGGCTTGGGCTGGTTGGGGAAGAATGGCAACCTGATCACCAGAAAGCTCGGCTCCTTCTTTTTTATAGCCACGCTGATAACAGACCTGGAACTGGAATATGATGATGCTTTTGCCAGGGACTATTGCGGAACCTGTAGAAAGTGCATAGATGCCTGCCCTACCGAAGCTATCGGTGATGATAAAGTGATCAATGGAAGCAAATGCATCTCCCACTTCACTATAGAACTGAAAGATCTTACGATTCCTGATACGATGAAAGGGCAATTCGGTGACTGGATGTTCGGATGCGACGTATGCCAGGATGTTTGCCCCTGGAACAGATTCAGTACGCCCACAAAAGAACAGGGGTTTGCTCCGCTAAAAGAAATACTGAACTTCTCCCTGTCAGACTGGGAAGCGCTTACAGAAGAATCTTTCAAAGAGATCTTCAGAAGATCGCCACTTAAGAGAAGCAGGTTTGAAGGGATCAAACGAAACCTTAAATTCATCAAGCCTTAGAATATCATCAATGGTATTTCTGTTTTGATGCCTATGAATAATGCGTGCTTATTATTGTCCGGTACTCTGGCCGTGAAAAGATTCGTAATACCATATTGAATTTTGGGACCTATCAGGAACGAGAAGTTTTTACCGAGAGATAACTGTGCCGATACCCCCCCTTCCACGTTCAGGAAATTCGTTCTCACCAGTTGATTGTTCTTATAGTAAATCTTCGATCTTCCATCATAATGAAGTGTATTGGTGTTGATCAGGCGCGAATAGGATAATCCGCCATTAACATAAATCGGCAGCTTTTTACCTTTGTTTAATTGATAATAAAGCAACACAGGTAATTCTATAAAGTTGAATCTGTTCGTGTGATCATAGGCCGATCCGGTTGCAAAGGATTCATTCAGGGTTTGAAAGCGCCCATTGGCATCTATAACGCCGGTAGGGTTCTCCATCCTCCTGCCGGTTTTTATCTCGGTTGTTAGCAAACTGTACTGAACGCCTCCGGCAATCAGCAACCGGCGGGATAATCTATAGCGTGCATTGAGGCCGATTGAAAAGCTATTGCCTGGCTTTATATCCGATGGTGCAATGGATGGTGCAGTAAACGCACCCCCGGCTGAAAGGAAGCTTGGAGTTGAATTGTTAAGTACTACTGGCTCTGCCGCAGTAAATAGTTTATTCACTTTTCCATTACTATAAATAGATTGCCCGCCGCTTGCTACTAAGTGAAGTGTCCATTTTTTCACTCGTAATTTTGTTGACAGCACAGCAGACGGCTCCAGGTCTTCTTTGATAGCGGCGTCGATCTCGATCTTGCTTCTCATACTTGCTATTCCACTAACCTGGGAAGCAAGTGGAACCTTCGCTTCTTCGGGAGTCTGCATATCATCTACCAAAACGGCGCTGCTGGCTTCTGTTTCATTATCTCTCGCAAAAATTGCCGGAGCATCAGGTGTTGTATAGTCGTTACCTTTATTTGCTGATGTAAGCTGTGGACGTTTATTATTCTTACCATTTTTCTTTGCTGATACAACTGGCCTATCAGGTTCGCCAGATGAACCCAGTGTTTGGTCTCCGGAAGTAGAACCCTGGGTTGAAACCTCTGCCGCTTTGTAATCCGCCCCCCTGTAACCCGCTTTATTTGAGCCGGAGGTTTTATCCATCTTTTGCTCATTGCCTAAAACAGCCGGCAACGTGGAAGCCTGGGGTTGCAATTTTAATTGATTTTTCTGATCGGACGCTGATGACGAATTACTTGAGGAGGAACTACCCGACGCACTCTTCTTGTTTTTAGTGGGTACCGTTTCTGAATGAGCAGCCAGAGTAGAAGTAGTTGCCTTATCGGAAGCCGTTTTAGTAAAAAAGAAAAAATACCCGCCTGTAGTGCATATCAATGCAACAAGCGCCGCCCATAACAGAATAGCACCCCGGCGTCTCCTTTCGGAGGGAAGCTGAGACTCGATTCTGTTCCACACAGATGCGGAGGGACGAAGGTCCATCTCCTGCAGCTTCTGCTGCACCTGTGTTTCAAATTTGTCGTTATCGAACATATGACTCCATTTTAATATCAGTTGTGTACTTGTTCAGCCATTTAACCAGCAATGCCCGCGCCCGCGAATACTGCGATCTCGAGGTTCCTTCATTAATCCCCAGCATTTCACCTATTTCCACGTGCGTGTACCCCTCTACTGCATGAAGATTGAAAATAGCCTGAAATCCTGGTGGCAATTGCCGGATGAGGTCTGCAAGTTGTTTCGTATCAAGGGTTACTGCCGGATCGTTATAAGACACTGGATGCAGCGGCATATCATCGAACGAGAGATCCGTCTGGTAGTTCCGGTTCTTTTTAAGATAGTTGATGGCCGTGTTTACCATGATCCTGCGGATCCAGGCCCCTAGCTCGCCCTCGCCTTTATACTGGTTAAGATTGTTGAATACCTTCACGAACCCTTCCTGCAGCACGTCTTCTGCATCTACCATCGACTTCGTATACCTGTAGCACACAGCAAGCATCGCAGATGAGTACTGCTCATACAACGCTTTCTGGGAAGCTCTTTTACCCCGCAAACAGTCTTTTATCAACGATTTTTGATCGGTCATGATAGTGTGCTGCCACTGTTGACAATACGATGATGTCAAACGTTGCATTAGTGCCGGACTAGAGAGAACTTTCCTTTCCAGCATCCTTTAAAGAGGTATAAAGTTCTTTCCACACGCCGGTGGCATCTTTAAAAGTATAGTATTTATCGTAGATTTTCTTGGTCTTGTTCCAGTTTTTACCATTATTATAGTGCCATACGGCAAAATTCATGGCAAATTCCTTTCTCCAGCCGTTATCCATCAGCCCTTCCAGTTCTTCATATCCGTGCTTATTCAGAATCTCCAGGTTCCGGATCAGCTGTTTACCTGTCGCGGCATCATAAGGTACTAGTTCGAGCTTGCCCTGGGCATAGCGCAGCTGTATTTCCCGGATCGTTTTGAACCCACTGGTGCTGTCGGAAAAACCGCAGGCATAGCAAGCGAAGAAATAGCCCAGGGTTTCATTTAAAGAATACGTAAAGATATTAGTTGCCGGATCGATACAAACAAACCCTCCAAACAGCTTCGCCTTGAAACTATAATCTGCTCCCTGCCTGGAAAAAATATGGATCTCATCGCAGCAATGCGCTCCTCCCGTGTAATTGTACACCACCAGCTCCGGGGTAGTGTCGTTATCGAGGCTTTTGACCCCGTACCTCGCATATCTTCCTGCCATATCGGTTTCAGCAAAGCTTTTGAATGTAACCTTGCTTCCGTTCTTGAGCGTGAGCATAACATCACCGGAATCATTTACTTTGCCAAGACCCTGAAAGAATTTCTCGTAGCAGTCTTCGTAAACAAGTGTGTCGGAAACCTTCGCGGTAGTATCTGTCGAAGTAACGGATGTATCCTTCTGCGATGCATTCTGGTCGGCGTTATTCTTACAAGCTGTTATGGAAATAATTAATAAAAAACTGAATATACAAGCACGGGGATGGATCATACCGTAATTTTATGCAAAATACATATAATTTTGAGGCCAGATATGAGCGATTCACTTTCAGAAAGAGATAAAAGATATATCTGGCATCCTTACACTTCTTTGTCTGCGCCCGCGCCTGTTCCGATCGTTAAAGGGCGTGGGGCTTATCTCATCGATGAGGGCGACAATTTTTACCTGGATGCGATAAGCAGCTGGTGGGTTACTATTCACGGCCATGCACACCCTTATATTGCAGAGCGGCTCTACCGCCAGGCACTGGAACTGGAGCAGGTGATTTTCGCCAACTTTACGCACCGGCCTGCTGTAGAACTGGCAGAGTATCTGGTTGCCATCCTGCCCCTGGAAGTGTCTAAAGTATTTTACTCGGATAACGGATCCACAGCCACGGAAGTAGCAATAAAAATGGCGCTCCAATACTGGTGGAACCAGAAAGAATCAGCAGGGCTCAAAAGAACTAAAATACTGGCTTTCCATCACGGCTATCATGGGGATACATTCGGAGCGATGAGTATCAGTGGCCGCAGTGTTTTTACGGAGGCTTTCAACGACAAGCTCTTCGATGTCATTTTTATCGATACACCGGAAGCAGCTACTATTTCGCAGATCCGTAGTATCGTAGAGGAGCATGCAGAAGAGATCGCCGCATTCATCTACGAGCCCCTGCTCCAGGGTTCGGGCGGCATGAGGATGTATGAACCGGGGATGCTGAATGAATTGCTGTTGCTCTGTCAGCAGCATGATATTATATGCATCGCGGATGAAGTAATGACAGGATTCGGGAGAACCGGTAAACTGTTCGCCAGTAGTTACATGACGGCCATTCCGGATATCATCTGCCTTTCAAAGGGGCTTACCGGGGGCACTATGGCGCTGGGCGTAACGGCCTGCAATGCTAAGATCGAGTCGGCATTTATTAGTGAGGAGAAAATGAAAACATTCTTCCATGGTCATTCCTTTACCGCGAACCCCCTTGCCTGTACGGCTGCCCTGGCAAGCATAGACCTTCTATTACAGCAGGATTGCCTTGACAGGATAGACTGGATAAGTGCCAGCAATAAAGAGTTCGTCAAAAAGCTGGAAGGCCGGGCAGGTATAAAGAACGCAAGATCCCTGGGCACCATCGCTGCTTTCGAATTGTCGGAAGGTAAGGACGGGTATCTGAATACGGCCGGTAAAAAGCTGGCAGAGTTGCTGATGCAGCAGGGTATCTTTATACGGCCACTGGGTAACACGGTGTACATAATGCCTCCCTACTGCATAAGGGAGGAGGAGCTGGAAGGATTGCAGCACGCCATTTTAGCGGCCTATAGTGCCTGATTAAATCAATCGGCCTCTGCCCTTGCCTTAAGTGCCGCCAGTTCTTTTTCCATAACAGGCCCCAGTTGCTTATCGTATGTAATGCTTCCCAACTTTTCCCAGGGGCGGTACCATTTTATACGAAAGTCGTAATACAACTGCACGGTAGTAATGGTATCGAACGGGTATATCTGCCAGTTGTAAGGAAAGCTGTCCTTCGTCTTCATCGTCTGAAGCATCTGCTCCAGGTCTTTAGGTGAAGCACGCATATTCTCGGCTCTCGATATCCTTATCTCCGAGGGAATGATGGCGGAGAAGCATAATAGCATGATGGAAAAGACTACAAAGCTTATCAATCCAAGTTTAATGATCTTCATATCTGGTCGATTATTCCCATCGGAAGAATTTTATAGCCAGCACATAAGCCAGTATCCCCCATAAAATAATAATGCCTATCTGTTTAATGCAATCCTGCAAATGCGCGCCTTCAAAAGCCACTTTCCGCATAGCATCGTTAAGATGGGTAAGGGGCAGCACCCTGCATACGGGTTGCAACCATTTGGGGAAGGCTTCGATACTAAAGAAAGTACCGGCCAGCAGAAACTGCGGAAGTGTTATAATGTTCGCAAGCGGTGGTATGGTGCTTTCCGTTTTGGCAATGCCGCTTATTATGAACCCGAAGCCCATAAACACCATCAGGCCAAGAAAGCTGAGCACCAGCAGTTCCAGGAAGGTGACAATGCCATGCTCCAGCGTAAAGCCGAAAAACAGGTAACCCATTCCCAGGATAGTTACAGAGGTGATCATCTGAAAAAGCACCCTGCTCAAGCCCTCGCCCAGTATAATGTAGCCGCGGTTGATGGGTGTAGCGAAGAATCTTTTTAGTACCAGCGTCTGCCTCAGGTTAAAAAACAAGAAAGCTACGCCAAACACTCCGGCACTCAGCAGCGAGAACCCCAGCTGCCCCGGAAGAATGAAGTCGATCGTTTTGTATTCCCTTACTTCCCTTATATCTCCCGCCCTTACATCTATCCTCGCATACTGCGGCCTGTCCTCAAACACAGCATTGCTCACCTTGTTGATGATACCATCTACAAGTACGAGGAACTGCGGGTATTTGTCGGAGCTGGCGGTGGTACTTTTCAATCTGAACAGGTATTGAGGTGCGGCACCCTGGCTGGTATTCTTTTCAATGCTAACGACGCCGGTTATGCGGCCTTTCTTGAGATCCGACTCCAGTTCGCTCTTTGTATCGTACGTTACTATTCTTATACTTCTATTAGCCACAAGCGAATCGTAGAGCGCATTCGTGCTATCACTACCCGCTTCGATAGCTATCTTGAATATCGAGCCTGAGCCGCTTCCTCCCAGAAACCCGAATACAAGAATAAAGATCAGCGGAAACGCGAAGCTGAAGATTACGGCAGATGGACTGCGAAATATAGAACGGAAGCTGGCCCTTGTAATAGCCAGCATCGCCGTAATCTGGTTATATGGCGCAGGCATTTATCATCATAGTTTTTAATAATCTGTCAAAAATAAAGATATTTGAATGATAGAACATGAATAAAGTATATCTACTCACCGGAAGTAATATGGGCGACCGGATAAATCATCTGGATAAAGCCGCAGAATCTATTGAAGCCAGTGGAATGGCCGTTACAGAAAGATCGCCGGTGTACGAGACAGGAGCCTGGGGCAAAACGGATCAACCCGCATTTCTGAACCAGGTGCTGCTGGTAGAAACCGCGCTGGACCCCGATGCCACTATGCGCCTTTTGCTGAAGATAGAGGAAAAGGCAGGAAGAAAGCGCCTGGAGAAATACGGCCCCCGAACGATAGATATAGATATCCTGCTGTTTAACGAAGACTCGATCGATACTGCACTCGTTACAATTCCCCATCCTGAGCTGCAAAACCGTCGTTTCGCGCTTCAGCCGCTGGCAGACATCGCTGGTGATCTAAAGCACCCGGTACTGCAACGCACCATCTTTCAGCTACTACAGCTTTGCAACGATGATTTGCCCGTAACCAAATGGGAACAGTCTTTGCCTTACCAAACCAGCAACGAATGAAGTACCACTTTATAACGATAGAAGGAAATATAGGTGCAGGCAAAACAACACTGGCAAACCTGCTTTCCAGGCACTATAATGCAAGGCTTATTCTGGAAGAGTTTGCAGACAACCCCTTTCTTCCCAAGTTTTATGAAAGCCCGAAACAGTACGCCTTCCCACTGGAGCTTTTCTTTATGGCGGAGCGGTACAAGCAACTGAAAGAAATGCTGCAGTCGCAGGATCTTTTCAGTTCACTCACCATCTCCGATTATCTGTTCACCAAAAGCCTCCTGTTTGCCCGCAACACGTTGCCAGCCGAAGAATTCCGGCTGTACCAGAAAATCTTCGATATCATCAATCCGCAGCTGATTCAACCGGATCTGCTGGTGTTTCTTCACGCATCCGTCAATCATCTTCAGTCGAATATCCGTAAACGCAATCGCCCCTATGAGCAGAATATTCCTGATGAATATCTTTTCAATCTTCAGGAAACTTATACACAGTATATCCGGCAGCACCATCTTAAAACCCTTGTAGTAGATGTAAGTAATGCTGATTTTCTTGGAAACGAGCAGCATTTGCAAACCGTTATCAATGCTCTTGAAATGGATTACGATGTAGGCCAGCACTACCTTACATTACCATGATACCGTTCAACATCACCTTCCACCTTACTTTACTATCTTTACCCCCTACTTACGCACACCAGATATGGCAGAAGAAGTTCCGCAGCAGAAACAGACAGCCTTTGCTACGCTTTCCATTCCTGAATTCCGCTTCTTTATTCTGGGCCGCTTCTGCTTTGTAATGGCCGTGCGAATGACGGCCACGGTTATCGGCTGGATGATCTATCAGCTTACTAAAAATCCCCTGGCGCTGGGCATAGTGGGCCTTGCAGAAGTAATACCCGCGCTTTCTCTCGCACTTTATGCAGGCCATGTAATCGACAAAAGTGAAAGAAAAGGGCTTGTGTTGAGAACGATGAGTCTTTATATACTCTGCGAACTGGCCCTGCTGCTTATCTCTGCCCCCTTCCTGCTTCAGCATACTGATAGTACTTTAATAGAATATGCCATCTATGGAGTCATCTTCTGCACGGGCATCCTGCGCGCTTTTGCAGGCCCGGGAATGAGCTCCATGATCGGGCAGATCGTTCCCAGGCACATGCTCGGCAAAGCAGTAACTATGGGCCAGGGCACTTTCCTCTCCGCCTCGGTTATCGGCCATGCCACCTCCGGCTTTCTTATAGGGCATTTTAGTTACACGGTCGTTTTTACCGTGATTGCCAGCACCATGACGCTCGGCACCCTGGCTATGACAGGCCTTAAAAAGAAACCGGTGCTTTACAAGCCGGAGGTAGATCAACGTACCTGGGGCAGTGTGAAGGAAGGGCTGCGCTTCGTGTTTCGCACCAAAGAAGTGCTGGGGGCTATGAGCCTTGACATGTTTGCGGTTCTCTTCGGTGGCGCCGTAGCGCTGATACCGATCTATGCCAGCGATATCCTGAAAATAGGGCCGGTGGGCTTCGGCTGGCTGAATGCAGCTTCCGACCTCGGCGCGATCGCGATGATACTTGCCATTACCATTTTTCCGCTTAAGGGCAAGCAGGGGCTAATCCTGCTGTTTTCGGTAGTCGGCTTCGGAATATGTATCATCGTCTTCGGGCTTTCTAAAATATTCATCCTCTCTTTTTTCGCCCTTCTCTTCAGCGGCATGCTGGACGGGATCAGCGTAGTGATCCGCGGCACCATCATCCAGTTGAAAACTCCGGAAGAAATGAAGGGCCGGGTGCTATCGGTAAGTTCGATGTTCGTGAACTCCTCCAACGAACTGGGTCAGTTTGAAAGCGGACTTGCGGCGCGGCTTATGGGTACTGTAAGGGCAACTGTTTTCGGGGGAATCATGACGCTCCTGGTGGTGGGCATCACCTGGTTCAAAGCTCCCAGCCTGCGAAAGATGGAATATTGATCATACCAATCTTTCCAGCACAAAATGAACAATAGGGCAAAAGCTGCTGTTCTTCAGCGTAATATGTGGTCGTTTTAAAAGAACGTCCTCATCCGTATAGGGGAATCGGTGGCAGTCGGAAGGCCTTTCTTCGTAAATGGTGCAGTAATTGTCGGCACCGAGAAAGGGACAGGGGCGCAGTTTTGCTACATAATCGCCTTCCTCATCCAGGCGCAGGTATGTATCGATAAAATCGCCCTCCTTCATTTTCAGGTACCGGGAGATGCGTTTGATGTCGGGGGTTTTAAAGCGGGGTGAATAGTTCTTGCAGCAATTGGCACATTTCAGGCAATCGATCTTCTCGAAAGCCTCTTCATGTATATCCGGCAATTGCTTCAGGATCTTTTTCTTATCGGCTCTCTGCAGAAAGTCTTTGTACAGCTTCTGATGCTCCATCGACCGTTTCTGCCATCCAGGCATCAATTCTCCTTCCTGTGTCTGCAGCACTTTACGCATTCTCGTATCCTGTTAAGAACGCAAGATAGGCATGGCAATTGAATCATGTAAATCTCATTTTATATAAATGGACGTTTTAAAGAACCAGCTACTTTTTATTCTGTCTACTCCACTTTACGTCGTTCTCATCGCGTTGGAGCTGTGTATCAGTCATTTTCAGGGAACTCGTTCCTATTCGCTAAAGGATACCGCGCATAATTTCTACCTGAGCCTCTTAAGGGGTGGTGTCGAGCTGCTCACCCGGGGCGTTAGCCTAATAGTACTGAGCGCTGCTTTTTATTACCGGCTTTTTTCACCCGAGCAGTCGTTTTTCTATTGGTGCCTGTTGCTGCTAAGCGTCGATTTCATGCACTATTGGTTGCACAGGGCCAGTCATTTCTGTCGCTTCTTTTGGGCTGTTCATGTCAATCATCACTCTTCTCCGCATTACAATATTAGCGTCGGCTTCCGGAGTGCCGTGCTGGAGCCCTTTTATAATTTCCTGTTTCTTACCCCGCTCGCCCTTGCAGGGTTCAGGCCGGCAGATATCATACTGGTTTATGCCATCACTGAAATCTGGGCAGTACTAACGCACACGGAAAAAGTGAAAAAGCTGGGCTGGCTGGAGTATATAATGAACACACCTTCTCATCATAGGGTGCATCATGCTTCCAATCCCAAATACCTCGACAAGAATATGGGGTCTCTGTTTATTTTCTGGGACAAGCTCTTCGGCACCTTCCAGAAAGAACTTCCCCCGGATGCCTATCAATCCCTGAAGTACGGGCTCACTTCACCTTTGGCGAACGAGAAACTACCGCATCTTGTATTTCACGAATGGGCGGCTATTCTTGCTGACCTCAGAAGAAAAGATATCACCTGGAAAGATCGTTGGTTGTACCTGTTTGGCCCTCCCGGATGGAGCCACGACAGCACCCGAATGACCAGTGAACAGATGCGCCAGCAGGAAAACGATGAAAGCAAAAAGAACCTGAAACAGGGTTCTCCTGTTCTGCTTCGCCGGAATGCGATGCAGGAAAAGCAGCAGATATGAGTTTCAATACGCTTTTATCGGGGCAGTTCTGCGTTTATGCTACATTTACTGGCAGCCTTAATGCATCACATTTAAGATCGAAACTTACCAGGCAACGCACTTGATTCGCCTTTAGTTTTTGTGCTTGTTACATTGTAACTTTGCGCAAATTTCCGTGATTACCAGCCGGAAACCTACCTCAAACTAGATAATAATATGAATCTATTCGAACAGCAAGCTATTGAATTTGCAGAACGGCATATCGGGCCAGACGCGTCGGAAACAGTGCAGATGCTTAAAACGATCGGTGCGGGTTCGCTCGAAGAGCTGATCAGCAGAACCATCCCTGCCTCCATACGGCTGACGGGCGCATTGAATACCGCAGGCCCGGTGAGTGAGCACGAGTACCTTTCGGAACTTAAACAGGTGGCTTCTAAAAACAAGTTGTTTAAAACATATATCGGCCAGGGATACTACGATACCATCACCCCATCCGTCATACTGCGGAATCTTTTCGAAAACCCGGGGTGGTACAGCCAATACACTCCATACCAGGCAGAGATAGCACAGGGAAGGCTTGAAAGCCTCCTTAATTTTCAAACGATGGTAAGCGATCTTACCGCTCTTCCTATCGCCAATGCAAGCCTGCTAGACGAAGGTACCGCTGCCGCGGAGGGAATGGTGATGCTTTTCAACAGCAAGAACAGGGCAGAGCATATAACCTCGCCTAAATTCTTTGTGGATGAAAAGGTTTTTGCGCAAACAAAAGATGTGATCCTTACCCGGGCAACCCCCTTTCATATAGAAATAGTTACCGGTAGTTTCAAAACAGCCCAGCTCGATGAAACGTATTTCGGAGCTATAGTGCAGTACCCTGACAGTGAAGGAACGATACAAGATCACCGGTCATTTATCGAGAAGGCCCACCAGGTAAATGCCTATGTGATCATAGCCACAGACCTACTGGCTCTTACCCTGCTTACCCCTCCTGGCGAGCTGGGTGCTGATATCGCTATCGGCTCTTCCCAGCGTTTGGGCGTTCCTATGGGCTTTGGAGGGCCCCATGCGGCGTTTTTCGCTACAAAGGAGGAGTTCAAACGCAGTCTCCCCGGCCGCATCATTGGTGTAAGCCTCGATGCGCAAGGCAATCGCGCGTTACGAATGGCGCTCCAAACCAGGGAGCAGCACATACGGCGGGAAAAGGCCACTTCCAATATCTGCACAGCGCAGGCACTCCTGAGCAATATGGCTGCTATGTATGCTGTATATCATGGCCCGGAAGGGCTTAAGAACATTGCCAAGCGCGTAAGTCTGCTCACCAGAACACTCTCTACCGAGTTGGAGCATATCGGCTACGAGGTAGTAAGCCAGCATTATTTCGATACGCTGCTCGTAAAAGCAGATACGGAACTGATTCGCGTAGAGGCAGAAAAAAGAGCTATCAATTTCAACTATATCAGCAAGGAACTATTGACCCTGTCTCTCGACGAAACAACCACCCGGCAGGATGTGGTCGATATCCTTGAAGTGTTTTCATCGGTAAAGCATATAGATGTTGCCGGAGCTGTTTTCGAAACCCAGGGCAACCTGGATAATATTCCTTCAGCCTTAACCAGAACCTCCGGTTACCTGGCGCACCCTGTGTTCAACACGCATCACAGCGAAAGCCAGATGATGCGGTATCTGAAATCGCTCGAAAACAAAGATCTCTCGCTCAATACATCCATGATCGCCCTGGGCAGCTGTACCATGAAGCTAAATGCTGCTACGGAACTCATTCCAGTAAGCTGGCCAGAGTTCAGCAAGCTGCACCCTTTTGCTCCGGCAGACCAGTGGAAAGGCTACCAGCAAATCATTTCCGAACTGGAAAGCTGGCTGAGCAACATTACGGGGTTCGTCGCTACTTCCTTGCAGCCGAATAGCGGGGCCCAGGGCGAATACGCCGGGCTTCTTGCCATTCATGCCTATCATGCGCACCGAAACGAATCGCACCGTAATATCATCCTCATTCCTATTTCTGCGCACGGCACCAATCCTGCCAGCGCGGTAATGGCAGGCTTCAAAGTGGTGGTTACCAAATGCGACGAGGCGGGAAATATAGATATGAACGATTTAAAGGCCAACGCGGAGAAACATGCTGCCCATCTTGCGGGGCTTATGGTTACCTATCCTTCCACCCACGGGGTATTCGAGGAAAGCATCAAAGAGATCTGCCAGTTGATTCACGATAACGGAGGGCTGGTGTATATGGACGGCGCCAACATGAACGCGCAGGTGGGCCTCACTTCCCCTGGAAATATAGGTGCCGATGTTTGCCATCTCAATCTTCATAAAACCTTCGCGATTCCCCATGGCGGCGGCGGGCCGGGAATGGGGCCCATTTGCGTTAATGAAAAGCTGAAACCCTATCTGCCCGGGCACGTAACGCTCGGCACACAGAAGGCCGTAAGCGCAGCGCCTTATGGGTCGGCAAGTATTCTACTGATAAGTTATGCTTATATCAAGATGCTGGGCGCAGAGGGCCTTAAAAGATCCACTGAATACGCTATCCTGAATGCAAACTACATGAAGGCAAGGCTGGAGCAATTCTACAAAATTCTGTATTCCGGTAAAAACGGCACTTGTGCCCACGAATTCATCGTCGATTTGCGTCCTTTCAAGCAAACCGCAGGCATAGAAGCTGAGGATGTGGCAAAGCGCCTGATGGACTACGGTTTTCATGCTCCCACGTTAAGCTTCCCCGTTGCGGGCACTATCATGATAGAACCCACGGAGAGCGAAGATAAGGCCGAGCTGGACCGTTTCTGCGATGCTCTTATTAGTATTTACCACGAGATAAAGGCGATAGCCGATGGCAAAGCCGACCGCGCCGATAATCCCTTAAAGAACGCACCGCACACCCAGCAGGTGATTACGGCTGATGAATGGAGCCACAGCTATTCCCGGCAGGTGGCGGCCTTCCCGCTTCCTTACGTGAAGGAAAACAAATTTTGGCCGAGTGTAAGCCGGGTTAACAATACATATGGCGACAGAAATCTGATTTGCACCTGCGAACCTATAGAGAGTTTTGCAGAAGCTGGAGTTAACTAATTTCCACTAAAATACAATGGTTAGAGGATGCATCAAAGCTGATGCATCCTCTTTTTGCTTTGCACCTACCCCGAACCTAGAATAGCGGGAATGTAGCATTCGTGTTGTATCGATTTCTTTACATTTCGGTGATATTTCGATCATCCTAGGTAGATCCTAGGTAGATACTAGGTAGATCCTAGGTAGATTCTAGCTAGATATACGTAGTATCTACGTAGGATCTACCTAGGATGAACGAAGGATTTACCTAAGATAGAGATGCTAGTAACGTTATATTAAGCTGGGCGGAATGGCAATTGCACTAGTATGTATTGTAAAAAAGGATTTATGAACAGAGAAAGCATTAATAAACCAGCGGTAATACCACCGGATAATTTACAGGATCGCGGTGCTGAAGACGGCTCAAGCCGGCCAGGAGGTAATTTGCCGCCAGAACACAAGGGAGAACCCGATGGGGCAACCGTGTTAATTGGCAGTGACGATAAAGGCCCGGAGGAGGCCGGCGTAATGCCTAATAAGGGCGAGCAGGACGGAGGCGCAGGTAGCTGACGGGGGTAAATTGCCCCCCTTTGTCATTTTGTAGAAAAACAACAAGGCCCGACCTAAAACCTGAAAGGTTTTAAACCGGGCCATTGCCTGTATGCCTAAACCCTCTAAAATGCTGCTCTTAACACTATCAGTTTCAGCGCATTGAAACCTGTTCCTTTGGAAACCCCGTGAAGGTAAATAGTGTAGGCGTTGGCAGGATTGAGCTGAGCCGATATATCGGCGATCAGTGAATCGCTTCCGGCCACTTTAGCCTTGATCTTGTAACTACCGGGCTCATATTTTTGAAAAAGACCATAAAAATCTTCATTCTGAACATCAGCATTCTTTCTGCCTGAAGTTACTTTATCATTTTCTATGTAAAAGTCTACATCCACCGAATCCGGGCTCATATTTAAGAACCGGCAGGAAGCTTTATTAGCATCGATGCCTGAAAAATCATCATTGATTCTCGTAATCTGTGCATTGCCGGGAGATAGCGGATTATCATGAAGAATTATAGTGGCAAAGCGCAAAGAATCATAGTATTCTATCGGAGCGGCTGCTATAAGGCTATCCGACTGGGCCTTCTTAAACCGGATATCCAGAAGCCCGGGATTTGTAGGCGCATAATAGCTGAAATAACCGCCGGGCGGCATAGAATTCGTTTCCCTGATATTATTGATATAAACCTCCGCCGACGGTGCGCTGGGTGCAAGATGCAGGATGGTTACATAGGTTTTTACTTCTTCAGGGGCCAGTTCACTCTTTTTCAGGCAGCTTGTGAAAAGAAAACCAATCGCAAGCAGGCTATAAAAAGCTTTTTCTACATTTCTAAGGGATAAACTCATTACTATTCATTTAATGCTTACAACAAAATTACGTGATAATGACACCTCCCCGTTCCATTTCGTTGCATTTAACCTCGTTTTCTCTCAAAAAGCGGCGATACACCGCGTATGACTAATTTAATATTCTATACATTTGAAGAAGCGAAGCTGTTGCTGCCAGACAATCAAGAAAAGAAATCGCTTATGAATGAAGAACAGGAAAGACTGAAACATAAGGAATGGAAAAAATGGGGGCCCTACGTCAGCAACCGGCAGTGGGCCACGGTACGGGAAGATTACAGTGATTACGGAAGCACCTGGGACTACACCAATTACAATTCGGCCAGAAGCAAGACATACCGCTGGGGCGAAGACGGCATCGGCGGAATAAGCGACGATAAACAGTTGCTTTGTTTTGCCCCTTCGCTGTGGAACAGGAAAGACCCTTTTATCAAGGAACGCCTTTTTGGACTCACCAACTGGGAAGGTAATCATGGGGAAGATGTAAAAGAGCAGTACTATTACCTCGATAATACCCCGACGCATTCCTACATGAAGATGCTATACAAATATCCCCATGAGGAATTTCCTTATAAAAAACTGGTTAACGAGAATAAAAAAAGAAGCCGGCAGGAGCCCGAGTACGAATTGCTCGATACAGGTATTTTTAAGGATAAGAAGTATTTCGATGTATCGATAGAATACGCAAAAAACGGCCCGGAAGATATCTTCGTTAGGATCATCGTTTACAACAGGGGTGAAGAAACGGCCCCCCTTCATCTGCTACCAACTATCTGGTTCCGGAATACCTGGAGCTGGGGCGACGACCCTTATAAGCCTACGCTGGAAGGCGACGGTAGCCAGAAGATAAAAGTGATACATGAAAAGCTGCCCCCCATGGCGCTTTACTGCGAGAACAATGCCCTGCCGCTTTTCTGCGAGAATGAGACCAATATAGCCTTGCTGTATAATAAAAAAAGAAGGGGGTTTTATAAAGACGGCATCAATGATTACATTACTCGCAATGATGACAAAGCCATTAACAAAATGGATACCGGAACCAAGGCGGCGTTCAACATACGGCTTTCCGTTGAAGGCGAGTCTTCTGCCATTATCACGCTCCGGCTTGGCCCTGATGGCATACAAAAGCCATTCGAGAACTGCCATGCATTGTTTAAGCAGCGGATAGAAGAAGCCAACTTGTTTTACGAAAATCTGCAGAAAGATACCAACGAGCGGGATGCGCGGCATGTGCAGCGCCAGGCCCTGGCAGGGATGCTCTGGAACAAGCAGTTTTATTACTACGATGTAGATGTATGGATCAACGGAGACCCTTCCGTGGCGGCCTCACCCTCCCGGAAAACAGGGCGTAACCACCGTTGGATGCATCTCCATAACGCAGATGTTATCTCTATGCCCGATAAATGGGAATATCCCTGGTATGCAGCCTGGGATCTTGCCTTTCACTGCATACCACTCGCCCTTACAGATATCGGCTTCGCGAAGCAACAACTGCTGCTGCTTACCAAAGAGCGGTATATGCACCCCAATGGCCAGCTACCGGCTTACGAGTGGGATTTCGGTGATGTAAACCCTCCCGTACATGCCTGGGCAGCGTGGAAAGTGTATAATATGGGCAAGAAGCAGGAAGGAAAAGGCGATCTCTCCTTCCTCGAATCCATCTTTCATAAGTTGCTCATGAACTTTACGTGGTGGGTAAACCGGAAAGACACGGCGGGTAACAATATCTTCCAGGGAGGCTTTCTGGGTCTTGACAATATCGGGGTGTTTGACCGCAACTCCCAATTGCCGGCCGGCGGCTACATTGAACAAGCCGACGGCACCAGTTGGATGGCTATGTTCAGCCTGAACATGCTCAGGATCTCGCTGGAGCTGGCGGGGAATAACCCGGTTTACCAGGATATGGCTACCAAATTCTTCGAACACTTTCTTTATATAGCAGGAGCTATGGCCCATATGGGCGAAGGAAGAACAGGGCTATGGGATGAGCAGGATGGCTTCTTTTACGACCAGGTACGGCTGCCTGAAAACGGCACCATTCAGCTAAAGGTAAGAAGCATGGTTGGCCTTATTCCATTGTTTGCCGTAGAAGTGCTGGATAATAAAGTGCTTCTCCAGAATGCCGATTTCCTCGACAGGATGAACTGGTTTCTCGATAACAGGCCCGATCTTGCGGCACTGGTTACACGCTGGCAGCAGACCAACGAGGAAGGAAAGCACCTGCTAAGTCTCTTGCGTACGAATGAGATTCAGCGCATCATGCATCGCATGCTCGATGAAACGGAGTTTCTGTCAGACTATGGCATCCGCTCCCTATCCAAGTATCACGAGCAGAACCCTTATGAGTTGCAGATGGAAGGGAATAATTTCCAGATTGCCTATGACCCCGGAGAGTCTATCAACGATATGTTTGGAGGCAATAGCAATTGGCGGGGACCGGTATGGATGCCGTTGAACTACATGATTATAGAGAGCCTGCGCAAGTATCATTATTACTATGGAGACAACCTCAAGGTGGAGTGCCCGGTAGGATCCGGACGCTATCTCAATCTGAATGAAGTAGCAGGAGAACTTACGGCCAGGCTCACGCGCCTGTTTCTTTTAAACAAAGAAGGGAAACGGGTAGCAGCAGGAGACGACGCCCTACTGCATTCCGATCCCGATTTCCGGGATAATCTGCAGTTCTATGAATATTTTCATGGAGATACCGGCAGAGGTCTAGGCGCTTCGCAGCAAACGGGATGGACGGGGCTGATAGCAGAACTGATAAGGAGATTATAAAAACTTTTTATAAGTTCCGAAGCATATCGGCCGTCATGGCAGGCAGGTCGTATTCAGGCTTCCAGTTCCAGTTACTGCGTGCAACCGAATCATCGATGCTTTGCGGCCAGCTATCTGCAATTGCCTGGCGGTAATCCGGCTTGTAGGAGATGGTGAAATCCGGAATATGACCTTGTATTTCTCCTGCTATTTCTTCCGGAGAAAAACTTATCGATGCTATGTTATAAGAGGTGCGTATGGCGATCTTTTCCGCAGGAGCTTCCATAAGTTCGATCGTGGCACGGATGGCATCGGGCATATACATCATAGGCAGAAAAGTTTCTTTCTTTAGAAAGCATTCATACTTTTTATCTTCCAGCGCTTCATGAAATATTTCGATGGCATAATCGGTAGTGCCGCCCCCCGGGGCCGACTTATAGCTTATCAAGCCCGGATACCGGAGGCTGCGAACGTCTACCCCATAACGTTGAAAATAGTAATTACACCAGAATTCTCCTGCATACTTGCTGATGCCATACACGGTGGTAGGCTCGATGATCGTCTGCTGCGGACAATCTTTTCTGGGAGACGTGGGTCCGAAAACAGCGATACTGCTTGGCCAGTAAACTTTCGCCAGCTTCTCTTCTCTTGCTATATCCAGCACGTTTAAGAGGCTCTGCATATTGAGGCTCCAGGCAAGGTTGGGGTTCTTTTCACCCGTTGCAGATAATATGGCAGCAAGGAGATAGATCTGAGTAATGTTCTGGCGGATCACCTGCACATGAAGCATCTCCTTGTTCATAACATCGATACTAACATAAGGACCGGTACCTTTCAGTAGTTCATTCTCTTCTCTCAGGTCAGAAGCTATCACTTGCGTACCGCCATAAATCTTGCGTAATGCAAGCGTCAGTTCAACGCCTATTTGTCCGCAGGCACCTATCACCAGTATCTTTTCCTTCAACATAAACCATAAATTTGGTTGCAAACCTAAGCAAAAGTTTACCGTTAACAGGTTTAGAAAGATCTTTCCAGTACAACTCGTTTATCTTTGCAATATGGAAAAGTACCTGGAAGATTTATTCAGTCAACAATCATACGATAGCAGCAATTTCTTTCTGATAGCAGGCCCTTGTGTGGTAGAAAGCGAAGAACTGGTAATGGAAGTTGCGGAGCGGGTTTCAGGCATCTGCAGCAACCTGGGGATACCCTACGTGTTTAAAGCCTCTTACCGGAAAGCGAACAGAACCAGCGGTTCTTCTTTTACCGGCATAGGAGATGAAGCCGCTTTAAGCCTCGTGAAAAAAGTGGGCGATCGATATAAGCTTCCTACCACTTCCGATATTCATGCCCATGAAGAAGCCGCTGTAGCTGCAAAATACATCGACATTCTTCAGATTCCCGCGTTCCTTTGCCGCCAGACAGATCTTCTGCTGGCAGCCGCAGCAACAGGCAAAGTAGTGAATGTAAAGAAAGGACAGTTTTTAAGCGGGCAGTCGATGAAGTTTGCGGTAGATAAAATAAAGAGCGGCACTCCCCAAGCGACAACACCCAAAATACTGCTTACCGAAAGAGGAACTACGTTCGGATACCAGGACCTGGTGGTAGACTATAGAAACATTCCGTGGATGCAGGAGCACCAGGTGCCGGTGGTGATGGATTGCACCCATAGCCTGCAGCAGCCCAACCAAACGAGCGGTGTAACGGGAGGTAATCCCCGGATGATTGGTACGATAGCGAAAGCGGCCATTGCAGCAGGAGCAAACGGGCTGTTCATTGAAACCCATCCCGATCCTTCAGTAGCGAAAAGCGATGGGGCGAATATGCTTCAACTCAACCTGCTTGAAGGATTGCTTCAGCAACTCGTGAAGCTGCGGAAGGCCGTTGTAGCATTATAAACCAGTTCTACTATAGGTATTTGAGCGGATTGCGCCGGGCGTTCAGGATGTAAGCTTTTACATTCATCCAGAAAGCGATAAAAAAATAAAAGACTACCGGAGATCCCATGGTCATCAGGGAGATATAGATAAAGTATTTGCGTATGGTGCCGGTAGCAATGCCCATTTTTTCACCTATGTAGGTGCAAACACCGAAAAGATGCCATTCTATAAAATGTCGAAGGCTATTCATGCAGCTAATTTAAAAAAAAATATTGGATAAATTCAAACTACTCTTTTACTGCCGAAGATGGCACATCCATATATTCGGGCAAGCGGGAAAATTACCCCGATACGGTGCAATTGCCGTGCTGCTTTTCCTGCCTTTTCAGTACTTTTGCAAATCGGAAGGTTTTACCCAGTCTCCGCTAACTTCTAAATACATAAGCAATGGCATTTGACTTTGAAATGATTAAAAAGGTGTACGCAAGTTTTCCTATTAATGTGGAAGCAGCCCGGAAAGTAACTGGAAGAGCTTTAACGCTCACAGAAAAGATCCTGTATGCTCACCTATGGCAGGGAGAACCCACCAAACAGTACGACAAAGGCAAGAGTTATGTGGATTTTGCACCGGATAGGGTTACCATGCAGGACGCGACGGCACAAATGGCCTTGCTTCAGTTTATGCAGGCCGGGAGAGACAGGGTTGCGGTGCCATCTACCGTGCATTGCGACCACCTGATTATGGCTAAAGACAACAGTAAGGAAGATCTTAGCCGCGCAGTGCATGAAAGCAGCGAGGTGTTCGATTTTCTGGCTTCTGTTTCCAATAAATATGGCATCGGCTTCTGGAAGCCCGGTGCCGGAATCATTCACCAGGTAATGCTGGAGAATTACGCATTTCCCGGGGGTATGATGATCGGTACCGACAGCCACACGGTGAATGCCGGTGGCCTGGGGATGATTGCCATCGGCGTAGGCGGTGCAGACGCCTGCGATGTAATGGCAGGGTTACCGTGGGAGCTTAAATTTCCCAAGCTGATAGGGGTAAAGCTGAAAGGAAAGCTATCTGGCTGGACGGCACCCAAAGATGTTATTCTTAAAGTAGCCGGTATATTAACCGTTAAAGGCGGTACAGGCGCCGTAGTGGAGTATTTCGGTGAGGGTGCAGAGGCCATGAGCTGCACCGGCAAGGCTACTATCTGTAATATGGGTGCCGAAGTAGGAGCCACCACTTCCATATTTGGCTACGATGAGAGCATGAGCCGCTACCTGAAGGCAACGGGCCGTGAAGACGTTGCCTTTTTAGCCGATGGCATCAGGGAACACCTTATTGCAGATGAAGACGTATATGCCAATCCCGAAGCATATTTCGACCAGGTGATCGAACTCGATCTGAGTGAGCTGGAACCTCACCTTAACGGGCCATTTACGCCTGATCTCGCTACGCCCATTTCCCGCATGAGGGAAACAGCTCTTGCCAATGGCTGGCCTCTCAAGGTAGATATCGGCCTGTTGGGAAGCTGCACCAACTCCTCGTATGAAGACATAGCAAGATCTGCTAGCCTTGCGAAACAAATCACCGAAAAGAAGCTTAAGACAAAGGCGGAGTTTGCCATCAATCCAGGATCGGAGCAGGTGCGTTTTACGGTACAAAAAGATGGCTACCTCGATATCTTCGACCAGATAGGCGCTAAAGTATTCGCGAATGCCTGCGGGCCCTGCATAGGAATGTGGGATAGGGTAGGCTCGGAAAAACAGGAAAAGAACACGATCGTGCATTCATTCAACAGAAACTTCGCCAAAAGAAATGATGGCAACCCCAATACATACGCATTCGTAGGAAGCCCGGAAATTGTAACTGCTCTTGCAATAGCCGGTGATCTCGGCTTCAACCCGCTTACAGATACGCTCACCAACGAAGATGGAATAGCTGTTAAACTAGACGAGCCTTCTGGCTTCGAGCTACCGCCGAACGGCTTTGCAGTTGAAGATGCAGGCTACCAGGCTCCCGCAGAAGATGGGAGAGATGTTCAGGTGCTTGTTTCCCCTACGTCTAACAGGCTTCAGGTGCTCGATCCCTTCCCGGCATGGGAAGGCACCGATCTCAAAGGCCTTACACTTCTTATCAAGGCTAAAGGAAAATGTACCACCGACCATATCTCGATGGCAGGCCCCTGGCTTAAATTCAGGGGGCACCTTGATAATATCAGCAACAACATGCTGATAGGCGCGGTGAACTACTTCAACGAGAAAACTGATAAGGTAAAGAATGCCCTTACAGGCGATTACGGAACAGTTCCAGGTACGCAGCGCGCTTATAAAGCAGCGCAAATAGGAACCGTTGTAATAGGAGACGAAAACTACGGTGAAGGTTCCTCTCGCGAGCACGCGGCCATGGAGCCCCGTCACCTGGGTGTTCGCGCCATTCTTGTTAAGTCGTTTGCCCGCATCCATGAAACCAATCTTAAAAAGCAGGGGATGCTTGCGCTTACCTTTAATGATAAAACGGACTACGATAAAGTACTCGAAGATGATAAGATAGATATTATTGGCCTGACGACCTTTACCCCGGGGGAGCCACTCACGGTGGTTCTGCATCATGCAGATGGAAGCGTCGATATCATAACCGTGAACCATACCTATAATCAGCAGCAGATCGAATGGTTCAAGGCGGGTGGAGCGCTTAATATCATCAGAAGACAGTTTACTGCCAACTAGATTTATAAGAGGAACTGTATACTACACTATAAGGGCCGGAATCATCCGGCCCTTTTTTATATGTTCAAATTAACACCAGGATTCCGAATATGGGAACACCATTGATTGTTAGCATGTTGTAAAGCACTGAAGATGAGCCCTTTAAGATCTGGCATCGGTATTGAAAACTAATGGCATAACTCAGAAACTCATGAAACATATTTACTCAAAACTCTCAAAAACAATCTTAACACTGGTTCTTACCTTAAGTATGGCTGCTGCCTTCGCCGCTACCATCGTAGTTCCTGCAGGCACCACCCAAACTTTTACGGGGTCTATGAACGGAACCATCTTCGAGGTTTATGGAACCCTGAATTTTACACCAAGCGGTTTTAACGGCAGCAACAATAAAGTAATTGCATTTGCCGGTGGTATCGTTACTATTCCTTCAGCCACTTCTATGCAGAATGTAGTTTTAGATATCAGAAAAGATGGAACACTGAATATCAAAGCCACCAACTTTTCAATGAACAACAGTAATTCCGGAATTATAAACAACGGAATCATCAATGCCGCTTCCACAACACTTACATTCAAGTCAGGAACCGGTCTTCAGAATTCAGGTACTGTCAACGCAGGTACACTTATTCTTGAATCAGGAGCTCCGGTTGGTATTTTGCAACAGAACACAGGCACTATAACCGTAGGCCAGTATTTTGAAAACGCCGCCAATTACGAGAACGCAGCTTCAGGAACGATCAACGTAACGGGCCCTTGCTCCGGACTGAGATGCGGGTTCACTACTAAGAATGGCTTGTTTAAGAACAGTGGTCTTATGGACATTACAGGCGCCGTAAATATAGACGCCAATATGGAGCTGAATGGCACCATGAGAGTAACTGGTGATCTTAGCATAAAAAGAACGGTGAGTGGCATCAATGGTAAATTGCATGTTATTAAAGGCAGGAGCGAAATGGTGGGTGACGGACATTATAAAGGAACGAATATGCAGTTTTACGATTATGACACACCAGGCAATAATTTCGACAGCAAAACAGCTAATAACCAGTCAGAAGACCAGTACACGGTAGTTGCTCCGCCTGCAGCTCCGGCCGCTGCCCTGCCATTAAGATTCATTTCTTTCCAGGCCGTTACTTACAACAAGTTCAGCGTTTACTTCAAGTTTACTACAAGCGTAGAATCCGCACTTTCAAGCCTTCAGTTGCAAGGAAGTAATAATGGCAAGAACTATACGATCATCGAAAGCTTCAAGCCACACAACCAGAACGGAATATTTCATTATACCTCCGCTCATATAGACGCATCGAAATACACTTCTTACCGTATAGCCGTAGTAAATGTTGACGGTCAAAAAGAATATTCAAATATAGTATTCTACAAATCATCTGCAGCATCTGTTGAAACCAGTATTTACCCTAACCCTGTTACTAACGCAACTTTCAACGTGAAGGTTTCATCTGCGGAACCAGCAATCGTTAATATCTATTCCAACGACGGAAAGTTACTATCGAACACTGTACTGAAAGGTCAGCAGCAGTACCCAATAAAAATGAATGCTGCCGCTGCAAAGTTTAACCTGCTTACCGTACAGGTAATACAAAAAGGAAAGATCCATTCATTCACGGTGGTGAATAACTAATAAGGATTTGAGTTTGAGTTTCATGAGTTAGGCAGCGCTTTGAGAGAGCGCTGCTTTTTTATGCTACAGCGCAAGGAACGACTGGGTAGTAGTGCGTGTTCATTTTTATTATATTTGTGAGTATGCTTAGACAGTTTCTGCCGGCGCTTTCATGCTTTATTTTCCTGCAGGCAGCAGGTCAGGAGGTGGTGGTTCCGCAACCTATGACCAGTCTTCCTTCCCTTCAGGAGTCTGTGATTCATGTACCTGTAAAACTTTATGCAAGGCCTTATCTTCAGCAGGCAGAAGCGATGACACCGAAGGAGTTTCTGTCGGAAGGCTGGCCGGAGTTCCTGGCCTCCGGATGCGAGTTCAGGTATAAATACAGGTTCGTGCGTTCAGGGCTTGGCCTTTCCTGCGTTAACAACAAGATGACCATAACCTTTTCGGGAAGTTACCAGATTGCAGGAAGCGAAACCATCTGCGCCTTTGGCAAACAAATGTCTCCCTGGGTAACCGGCAGTTGCGGCTTTGGCAGTGAGCCTATGCGTAAAGTGCAGATCAGTATTCAGTCTTTCCTTGAATTTCAGCCGAATTACACATTAAAAACCACTACCCTTCCCGAAAAAGTAACCGCACTGGATAAATGCATGGTGACTATTTTTAACTCCGATGTAACTAAAGAAGTGATCGATAGCATCGGAGCTTCCGTAGCCGCTTTCGGTAATTCACTCGATCAGAAAATAGCCGGGCTGAACTTTTCCTCCACTTTGCAGGTACTTGCCGAGAAAGTGGGAAAGAAGATTCCATTGAATAATTATGGTTACATCAAACTCAATCCCTCTTCCGTAAGAGCAGGCAGGGTTAATTTTACACGCGATACCCTTTATTTCACGCTCGGGGTTTCCTGCTTTCCGGAACTGAGTTCCGACAGTATCAATGCAAGCATTACTAGTTTTCTGCCACCACTAACCTCAACAGAGCTGAACCCGGGGTTTCGTATCAATACCAATGCTATTTACGATTATGTTACACTCGATACCATCCTTAACCGCAGCTTTCGCAATACCAGTTTCGATCTTGGTGGAAGAACTATGATACTTAAAAATGTAGCAGTAAGCGGGCTTGACAATAACCAGGTAGAACTCCGGATAGATTTCGAGGGCGATAAAAAAGGAACTGTGTATTTAACAGGAACTCCCCTTCTCGACGTGAAGAACCAGGTGATTACGATCCCGGATCTCGATTACTCCTTACGATCCAGAGATCTTATTCTGAACGTGGCAAAGACCCTCTTCAATAAAAAGATTTTGGCTACACTCCGTGAAAACGGAACCATCCGCATTAATGAGATTTACATCAAAAACAAAGCGCGGATCGACAGTGCTTTCAACCGCACGATAAGTACAGAATTGAGCACGGCAGGCCGATCTTCGGGCTTTTCGGTAACAGGGCTGGTGATTAAAAGAGATAATCTGCTGCTGCAAACAAATGTGACAGGCGACCTTTCGATACTTGTAAAGTAAGTTGCTACTGCTTGTCGAACCAAACGGGTGTGCTATCATCCCAATCACCATTGTAGTTAATGAACAGTTCTTCACCTGCCTTGATGTCTCTTACGGTTTCAATGCGGATGATACTGTGCCCCGGCTCCATTTCATATTCACAGTTACTCTGATAGCTGTGGTTATACAAGGGAACGTAACCCAGCGCCATGCAACATTGCTTTAGTGCAGTATCCCATTCAAAAATATAATCGTGCAGCAGTGTCTGATCTATGAGTTTTCTGTCTGATGCGTTCAGCACGATAACGGGAGACATCTCGATTACAATCCCCTGCAGGATATCCTGATCGGTAAATACGCCCCTGCCCATAGCTGCGGTAGGGGCTATAAATAAACAAGGCAGAATCATAGTGAATCTTTGCGATCTTTGCTCCTTTCGCCGTGTAAAAATAAGCCTATGCCCGTTGAATCAGAAAATACTTCTTTAAGTGACCAGTTCGAAGACATTATAGCTACAGAGGACAAATTGCTGATCAAGGAATTTCTCAATAACCAGAACATCAGTGAGGTGGCGGATCTTGTTTATGAATTTGAGGACTATGCCAGCCAGATCATCGGGAACATGAGTGTACACCGGGCTGCCTCCACATTTAAGATACTTGATTTTTCCATGCAGAAGCAGATCATCCAGGAGCTGCCTCCTTTGCACAGTGCGGAGTTACTGAATGAGCTTCCCGCCGATGATCGTACCGCATTTTTGGAAGAGCTGCCGAGCAGTGTAGTGAAGGAACTTATAAAAACGCTGGACCCCGAAGAGCGAAAAGTAACACTTGCTTTGCTCGGTTACCCCGAAGACAGTGTAGGCAGGCTTATGACACCCGATTACATAGCGATCAACAGAAACTGGAATATGCAGCAGGTGCTGGATCATATCCGCCTTGTAGGGCGTGACAGCGAAACGATCGATGTTATCTATGTGGTAGACGACCAGGGTAAATTTCTCGATGATCTTCGGATAAGGGAGGTAATACTTGCCAGCCCAGACAAGAAGGTAGAAGATGTAATAGACTACAGATTTATCACCCTCCATGTTAATGACGACCAGGAAGTAGCGAACCAGATCTTTAAAATGAATAACAGGGTGGCCCTACCGGTTGTGGATAAAAACAACATACTACTGGGCATTGTAACGATCGATGACGTACTGTGGGTTGCCAACGAGGAATTTAGCGAGAACGTGCAGAAGATCGGCGGAACCGAGGCTTTGGATGAGCCCTATCTTGAAATGCCCATACTTAAACTTTTCCGTAAAAGGATTACCTGGCTCATAGTGCTTTTTCTGGGCGAGATGCTAACGGCAACCGCTATGGGGTTTTTTGAAGATGAAATTGCCAAAGCGGTGGTGCTGGCACTTTTTGTTCCGCTTATTATTTCCAGCGGGGGTAATAGTGGCTCGCAGGCATCTACCCTTATTATTCAGGCAATGGCTATGGGAGAACTTTCAATAAGCGACTGGTGGCGGGTGTTGCGAAGGGAGATCGTTAGCGGCCTTTTACTGGGAGGTGTTCTGGGCATCACCGGATTCATCAGAGTAATTGCATGGTCACAATTCTTTCCGCAGGTGTACGGCCCTCACTATTTATATATTGGAGCAACGGTCGGTTTTTCCCTGGTAGGCGTTGTTCTATGGGGAACTTTAAGTGGCTCTATGCTTCCCATCCTATTAAAGAGAGCAGGTGCGGACCCCGCCGTTTCATCTGCCCCCTTTGTTGCCACCCTGGTAGACGTTACCGGCCTGATCATCTATTTTTCCCTAGCCTATATGTTTCTACAAGGCACTTTATTATAGATCCCGCGCTCGCCAAATTAAACAAATTGCAAACTGGAAGGATTTAGATATTTTCCAGCTACTTTTGTCTTTAAAGTTTATTTATGTGCGGAATTGTTGCTTATATAGGTCCACGTGAAGCATACCCGGTTATTTTAAAAGGCCTGAAGCGACTTGAGTACCGCGGCTATGATAGTTCTGGAGTTGCCCTTTTGAATAACGGGATTAAAATTTATAAGAAAAAAGGCAAGGTGGTCGATCTTGAAGACGATATGCCCGGGAAAGATGTACAAGGGCATGCAGGTATCGGGCATACGCGGTGGGCAACCCACGGAGAACCCAGCGATTACAATGCACACCCCCATCTGTCTGCCAATGGTCGCTTTGCCATGATACATAATGGGATCATCGAGAACTATGCGCAATTAAAAAGCGAACTGGTAAGTAAAGGATACTCTTTCAAAAGCGATACAGACACTGAAGTACTACTGAATTTTATTGAATACATTCAGAAAAATAATGAATGCAGCCTGGAAGAAGCCGTACGAATCGCGCTGAAGAGAGTTGTGGGAGCTTATGTAATCATACTGCTCGATGAAGAACAACCCGATACACTTATAGCCGCGAGAAAAGGCAGCCCGCTGGTAATAGGTATTGGAAAGGGAGAACACTTCCTGGCTTCCGATGCCTCTCCGATCGTTGAATATACAAAAGAAGTGGTTTACATAAACGACTATGAACTGGCCATTGTAAAAGCAGATGAACTTATTCTTAAGAATCTGGGTAATGAGAAAATAACACCTTACATACAGAAGCTGGATTTGGAACTGGCCGCGATAGAAAAAGGAGGTTATGATCATTTTATGCTGAAGGAAATTTTCGAGCAGCCGGAGACTATTCATGACTGTTTGAGAGGAAGGCTGGATGCGGGCGCCGGCACCATCACCATGAGCGGCGTTCAGAACTATATAGAGCAATTAAAAACCGCCAACCGCATCCTTATCGTGGCCTGCGGAACCAGCTGGCA
>JACMJX010000133.1 GCA_014380425.1 Chitinophagaceae bacterium
AAGTACCAAAACCCCATAATGGACTTATAAAGTGACATTTAACATTTGTCATTCTGGTTCATTATTTTACATTCTACATAATCTGTTACATTTGTCATTAAATTTTTAAAAAGGATGCATTTTTCCCTGCTTCAGACAGTCGATACTGCCCGTCAGATTACAGATAGCACTACAGCCGGCGCAAGCACTGCAGGTGCTGCGTCGTCGAGTATGAATCTTTTCGATCTTTTGTATAATGGCGGCATCATCATGATACCCCTGGGGCTTTTATTTATCCTTGCGGTCTTTTTCTTTTTCGAGCGATGGATCACGATCCGTAAGGCCAGCCGCATCGACCATAATTTTATGAATATTATCAGGGACAATGTTGTTTCTGGAAATATAAGCTCCGCACGGGCGCTTGCAAGAAATACCGATAACCCGGTAGCCCGCATGATTGATAAAGGCCTGCAACGGATCGGCAAGCCGATCGATGCCATAGAGAAAAGTATGGAAAATATCGGCAAGCTGGAAGTATACAGTATGGAGAAGAATCTGTCTGTGCTATCGCTTGTTTACGGGATTGCGCCCATGTTCGGCTTCCTTGGAACGATCTTCGGCATGCTTCAGTTATTTTATAATATCAATGCCACAGGAGAATTTACGCCGGCAGCTATTGCAGGCGGTATTTATACGAAGATGACCACATCTGCTGCGGGTCTTATAATAGGCCTTCTCGCTTATGTAGCCTATAACTTCCTGAATACCCAGATCAATAAAACAGTGAACAAGATGGAAGTGGCAAGCGCAGAATTTATTGATATTCTTCAGGAGCCCACAAAATAAAATAGTTAATTATGAACCTTCGCTCAAGAAGCAAATCACACCCTGAGCTGCACGCCGGAGCGCTGAATGACATCCTGTTTATACTGTTGTTCTTCTTTCTGATCGTGTCTACCATTGCAAATCCAAATGTTATCAAGCTGTCGACACCTAAATCCAAGAGCGATACAAAAGCCAAGCAGACAGTGGTGGTGTCTATCGATATCAATAATCAGTATTTTGTGGGTACATCGAAAGTTTCCCTGGAGGAGCTGAAGCTCAAGCTACAACCGTTGATAGAAAAAGAGAGGGATGAACAGCCTTCCGTGGTGATCAATGCCGATAAAAACGTGCCGGTAGATAATGTGGTTGCGGTAATGCGTGTGGCAAGGGAGCTGGGAGCGAGAACAGTACTGGCGGTCGATAAAACAGGTGTTCAGTAAGCTGCTTTAATCATCCTGTCTTTACCCTGCAGGTCTTTTCTTAACACAACCTGGCTGAACCCGTTTTCCTGAAGCATTTCCATAACTTCTGATCCAAGTTCTTCATGGATCTCCAGGTAAACGGAGCCACCCTTACTAAGCCTTTTTAATGCCAGTGCTACAATTTTCCGGTAGAATAAAAGAGCGTCTTCATCGCTTACGAACAAAGCCTGATGGGGTTCAAAATCCAGTACATTGCTTCGCATAGTAACCTTATCCTTCAGGGGAATATAGGGTGGGTTGCTTGCTATAATGTCAACATAGGGAAGTTTATTGGAAGCGCTTTCATCGAGAATATCACAATCTATAAAAAGTATATCAGTGCCGTTTGACCTGGCATTGAGTGTCGCGATCTCAAGAGCATCTTTACTTATATCGCAGGCATACACATCGGCTTCCGGCATTTTCTTTTTCAAAGTAACCGGAATACATCCGCTTCCTGTACCTATATCAAGTATTCTTTTTGAACCGTAGTTCTCCTGGAGGATCCAGTCTACCAGTTCTTCCGTTTCCGGGCGCGGGATCAGCACGCTTTCATTAACAAAGAAACGCAGCCCAATAAACCAGGCTTCTTCCAGTACATACTGTACGGGTCTGTTTCTAAGCAGTTCTGCCGTGTACCTGGCAAGCTGTTGCTGTTGTGAGGCAGAGAGCGCCACCTGTTTGTTTACTACTCTGTCCATCTTTTTCCACCCGGTTATTTTTTCCATCACCCAGTCAGCAATATTAGCCGCTTCGCGGTCGTCGTAAATGCCCGTGAGTTTGGCCTGAAGGTGGTGGAACGTGTTGTGTACCGTCATGCTGCAAACTTACAGGATAGTAGTTATAAGATTTTGCTAAAATGGTGTGCAGAATCCTCCAAAACCGATCACTTAGGGCAAGTTATTTTCATCTATTTTTGCGATTCTTTCTAATGAACCAACACGAGATATACATGCATCGTTGTATTGAGCTTGCCTTATTGGGCATGGGCTCCGTTGCGCCCAACCCGATGGTTGGGGCCGTTCTGGTACATGAAGGCAGGATCATCGGGGAAGGTTATCATAAAAATTATGGCGGGCCGCACGCCGAAGTGGAATGCTTGCGGTCAGTTAAGCAAGAAGACGAGCCGCTAATAGAGGATAGTGTGTTATACGTGTCGTTAGAGCCCTGTGTTCATTTTGGAAAAACACCGCCTTGTGCAGATCTCATCATTGCAAAACAAATCCCTGAAGTGGTGATCGGCATCCGTGATCCTTTTGAAAGGGTCGATGGAAAGGGTATAGAAAAGTTGCGGGCTGCGGGTATAAAAATGACAGTAGGGGTTTTGCAGGAATTATGCAGGCAACTTAATAAACGTTTTTTTGCCTTCCACGCTTTGCGGAGGCCTTTCATTATGCTCAAGTGGGCGCAGTCGGTGAACGGTAAAATAGCGAACAGTGATATGTCGCGTGTATACATAACGAACGCTGTTACGAACCGAGTCGTTCATAAATGGAGAAGTGAGGAACAGGCTATCATGATAGGGACAAATACGGCTTTTTACGATAATCCTTCACTTACAACAAGGTTGTGGGAAGGAAAGAGTCCGCTGCGACTGGTTATCGATCCGGGTTTGCGCCTGCCTCTATCGCTTAAGATATTTGATGGGTCGGCAAAGACTGTTGTGTTTAATACCGAAAAGCAGGAAACCTTGCCTGGTTTTCAATTTTACCAGGTAGAAAAGAGCAGGCCTTTTATTCCACAAGTAATTAATGCTCTTCATATAATGGATATTCAGAGTGTGCTGGTAGAAGGCGGCGCAAGAACATTACGGTCGTTTATAGAAGAGGGGTTATGGGATGAGGCAAGGGTAATAACAAATAATGCACTCGTGATACCAGGAGGGCTTGACGCACCAGAACTGGAAGAAGGAATCCAGGAAAAGAGCGAGCGGATAATGGGAGATACTATCCGTTATTATATTAATAAAATTATCTGATACAGGTGTTGCATTATGGTGGAACAGGAGTTTTACAATACGATCGAGCGCCCATCGCAGGCAGAGTTCAAGGATAAAGGAAGCCGGTTTATCGCGTATGCGTATCCTTTACAAGAGACGGGAGCTTTCAAAGCACTTTTGCAGGGATTAAAGAAAGAACATCCTAAGGCGGTACATCACTGCTTTGCTTACAGAACCGGTACAGACGGCAATACATTCAGGGTAAGCGATGACGGAGAGCCGTCTGGTACGGCTGGCAAACAGATACTGGGGCAGATAGACAGCAAGCAGCTTACTGACATTCTTGTGGTAGTTGTTCGCTATTTTGGTGGAACCCTTTTAGGAGTTCCCGGATTGATAAATGCCTATAAAACAGTTACCTCCTTTGCATTACAGCTTTCACCCGTGGTGCGTAAGGCAGTAGAGAAGCAGTACAGCATCCAGTTCGATTACACCCAGGTAAATGAGGTCATGGTTATTCTTAAGCAGTATAATTGCCGTATTCTAAGCCAGGAGATGCAACTTTTCTGTGTGATCCGTACGGGAATACCTATAGCGCGTGTTGAGGAAGTGTTGTACCAACTGCGGGAGATCAGGAATGTAGATGTTTCCGTTTGATGACTACGCGAATCGCGGGCTTACTATCAGCTCTTTACTTCCGGATGTATATTTATAAAAGCCTTCGCCGCTTTTAGCACCCAGGTAACCAGCAGTCACCATATTAACGAGTAAGGGGCAGGGCGCATATTTCGCATTTCCAAAGCCGCTGTAAAGTACGTTCATGATACTCAGGCAAACATCGAGCCCTATGAAGTCGGCAAGCTGTAAAGGCCCCATGGGATGGGCCATGCCCAGTTTCATAACGGTATCTATTTCCTGAACACCCGCTACGCCTTCATAAAGACTGTAAATCGCTTCATTGATCATGGGCATCAGGATACGGTTCGCCACAAATCCCGGGTAGTCGTTCACTATGCAGGGTATCTTGCCCAATTTGCGGCTTAGTTCTGCAATCTTTTCTGTAATCTCCCTGGCTGTTGCGTAGCCATTGATAATTTCGACCAGTTTCATAACAGGAACCGGATTCATGAAATGCATGCCGATTACCTGTTCCGGCCGCTTTGTAGCAGCAGCTATCCTGGTTATGGAAATGGACGAAGTATTGGTGGCCAGAATACAATGCTTGGACGCCGCCTCGTCCAGTTGTTTGAAGATCTTTAATTTCAGTTCGATGTTTTCAGTAGCTGCCTCCACCACAAGATCTACACTTTGTATGCCAGCGGCGAGATCTGTAAAAGTATTGATATTAGCCAGGGCAATACTCTTTTGTTCTTCAGTGAGGGCTCCCTTGGCAATATGCCTGTCGAAATTACGGCTGATCGATTGCAAGGCTTTGTCTAACTGGTTTTGCTGAACATCGATCAGGTGCACTTTAAAGCCTGCCTGGGCAAAAACATGAGCTATTCCGTTACCCATAGTACCTGCGCCTATTACACCTACTGAATTCATATAGCAATAAAATTAAGGAAATTTAATCCGGGTTCTTGAAGTCGCCCCTTTTCCAGGCCTGAATGAACTCACCCCATGCTGCCGGGTTGAGGATATTCATAGGTGGCACCTGGCCGGCAGAGTAGTACCGCTGCGCACCCTGGCGTAGGTTATAGTTCACCATTTCCTGGGCATCCCGGGGTAGGGTTCTCACTAGTGCCCTGCGTTTACTTTCACTGGTGTTTTGGCGGGCTATCTCATAATCGTCGTCGGGGAAATCCAGATTGACGAAATCCCGTTCGAATTGTTCCTTTGTTGGCCGGGGTTTAATGATGGTTACTGGAAGATACTGTGTATCCTGTACCATTAATTGAATAATACTATAACTGTTACCTTCTATATTTCTGGGTATTTCAATCATTTTGGGTTTGTAGCCGATACTCGTGAATTCGATACGGTCGCCTTTCATTACAGCGATCGAGAACACACCCTGATCATTGCTGAACGTACCCTGTCTGCGGCCATACACCGCCACACTAACGGAAGGGATGCCTCTGAGGCTGTCGGCTGTCATGATTACCCCGTAAAGCTGCACAACAGAGTCTTTCATTTTTTCAAATTGCGCATGCGCCCCCAGTGGCGCGAGTAATCCCAGAATCAGAACGTATCGTAACATTTGTTTCATTCAGCATCTTTTGATAATGCCTGCAACGGCAAGCTTAAAACCGGGCGAAAGTTACAAACTATGTTCGAAATCAGGAGAACCTGTTCGCTTTTAGACCCTAAAGCTGTGTAACTGATTTGTTAAAGTTCTGAAAACAGGTATCAAGGAGAGAATCTGAGCCAATCTTCCTCTGCTAGTATACAGGGATGGCTATTGCACCGCACCTTGGTTTTTAAATAACCACCTAACTATGAACTTAGCACCAAGAATGGTTATTTTTGTATAAACATTGATTTTATAATAAAATAGATATGACCGAAGAGCAAATAATAGCGGCGCTTAGTAATGTGCAGGAGCCAGATCTGGGCAAGGATCTCGTAACACTTAATATGGTAAAAGACATAGTGATCGACGGTAACGATGTTTCTTTCACCGTGATTCTAACGACCCCAGCGTGTCCGTTGAAGGATCTTATACGCAATGCCTGTATAAATGCCGTGAAGATACTGGTGAGCAAAGATGCTGAAGTACAGGTCAATTTTACTTCGAACACTTCTACAAAACGCACCGATGCAGGGTCTGTGCTACCGGGCGTAAAGAATATCATAGCAGTAGTGAGCGGAAAGGGCGGTGTAGGCAAAAGTACGGTGGCGTCTAACCTGGCCATAGCATTGTCGCAGGGTGGTGCCCGGGTAGGACTGATGGACGCCGATATTTATGGCCCCAGCCTGCCTATTATGTTCGGGGTTCGGGGAGTGCGGCCGATGATGCGCCAGGTAGGGGAAAAGGGCATTATCGTGCCGCTGGAACGCCACGGTATCTATCTTATGAGCATCGGCCTGCTGGTTGATGAAAAGAATGCTGTTGTATGGCGTGGCCCTATGGCAAGTAGCGCCATCAAACAATTTGTTACGGAGGTCGACTGGGGCGAGCTCGACTATCTTATCATCGACATGCCTCCGGGAACAGGGGATATTCACCTTACGCTGATGCAAACAGTGCCAGTTACAGGGGTAGTGGTGGTTACAACCCCCCAGGATGTAGCACTGGCCGATGCAAAGAAGGCAATCGCTATGTTTGGCCAGGCCCAGATAAAAGTGCCCATCATAGGGTTGGTGGAGAACATGAGCTATTTTACACCGCCAGCAGGAAGTGCGACTGACAGATACTATATTTTTGGGAAGGACGGTGGACGAAGGCTTGCAAGTGAGTATGATATTCCTTTTCT
>JACMJX010000134.1 GCA_014380425.1 Chitinophagaceae bacterium
CCCTGGAATCTATACATATTTTGTTAGCTGTTATCTGGTTATTTTTATCCTGGTTAACACGGTGTCATTGAAGATCGGAACTTTTCTGATGTTAAAAAAATCAATGAAAAAAGATCCCCATTGATAACTGCTTCCTGAAGATCATTATCTTAGAGAATTACAAAATGATAATATGAAGAATTTCCTGATCATCCTATTGACACTTCCGTTATTAACGTTTGGGCAGGATGTCGACCGTTACTTTGAAAGCATTAGAAACAGCAGGGTAGAACTAACCGCCTTTTTCAACCAGATGCCGAAGGGAGGTGACCTTCACCATCATTTCAGCGGTTCTGTTTATGCAGAAACCTATATCAACTATATTGTACAAAAAGACCTGTATTTGAATAGAAGAACCTACGATATAAAGGAAACCGTACAAAGCGATACCGACTATGTTAGAATTTCAAAGCTACAGAACCCATATTTTAGTTTTTACAAACAGAAGCTGCTGGAGAAATGGTCAGTAAAAGATTATAATAACGTAAGCCAACCCTCGGATAAATTGTTCTTCAGCACCTTCCCTTCTTTTGATATCGCCCATAAAAACACGTTAGATGAAGGACTTCTGGAAATTAAGGAAAGAGCAAGGATAGAGAATGTGTCTTATATAGAAACAATGTTCACCAGAATTACATGTGATGTAGATGTTAATTTGCCAGATCCTTTCAATATAGCACTGAGGCAACAGCAGAAGGAACGTGATTATAAGGGTACCGAAAACACTCTCGAAGCAATATATGGTTCGCTTGACAAGACTGTTCTCGAGGTTTGTGCCAGCAAATTCAACCAGGAACTTCAGGAGCGGCATGATCGCCTGCGAATTGATGATTCTACATTCCTGCTAAGATACCAGAATTATGTACTTAGATTAATTGATGACCCAACCCAGGTGTTTAAGGATATTATAGTAGCTTTTGAATCTGCCGCCAAAAGCTCGCTGGTGGTAGGTGTAAATATAGTTGGTGCGGAAGACGATGAAGTGTCCATGAAAGATTACTGGCTGCACATGCAAATGTTTAAATTCTGCCACAACAAATATCCTGATGTAAAATATGCAATGCATGCAGGTGAACTTACTCTAGGCATAGTAAAACCAGAAGAACTTTCCTGGCATGTTAATGCTGCTGTTTTTGAGGCTGGTGCCTCGAGAATAGGGCATGGTGTTGATCTTGCCTATGAGAAGGAAAGTCCACGACTGCTTTCGTACATGAAAGAACAAAAAATACCGATAGAGATTAATCTTTCTAGCAACGAGTTTATATTGAAAGTAAGGAATGACGAGCATCCACTTATCCTTTACAAGAATGCGGGAGTACCCATAGTAATAGCCACAGATGACGCAGGCGTGCTGAGGAGCAACATGACGCACCAGTATGTATTGCTTGCTTCCAGATATTCCGGACTATCCTACTCAGAAATCAAACAAATCGTTCTAAACAGCATACGTTTTTCTTTTATAGAAGAACCTGCTATCCGCAAATCTCTATTAGCCGATCTCGAGAGAAGGTTCAAGGTATTTGAACTAAGCCTGCCCTTAGGTGCCAGGCGTATGCAATAAATATTTTCGACTTTAAGCAACCTCTTTAAGCATTAGTGCGAATATTCAGACAGCCGCTCCGGAAGGCTGATTATTCATACATAAAACATCACAGAATGAAACATATTCTTGCTTTCAGCTTTTGCGTAGCATTAGCGGGTTTTAGCTTGTCTAGCTGCAGTAAAGATGAAGATGAAGTACAGGTACCATTAAAAGAAATAGTACTTAGAACAAGTGCTACGCTCGGAACATACCTCACAGACAAAGACGGTCGTGCTTTATATTACTTTTCAAACGATGCTACTGGCCAAAATAGTTGTGCGGGCGGATGCGCCGCTGTATGGCCAGTATTTGAAATGGATACTCTTAGGGCAGATCAATTGGGCGATGGCCTAGATAGAGCGGATTTTACTACTGTTATAACTGCTTCAGGTAAAAAGCAGGTTGCCTACAAGTCATGGCCGCTCTACTATTATTCACCTGCAGTGGGTGGCGTTAATACGCCTGAAATAACGGGTGCAACTACGGGAGATGGTGTCAATGGCGTTTGGTTTGTTGCAAAACCGGATTATACCATTATGCTAGTGAATGCACAACTTGTAGGTGCTAATGGTAAAAATTATTTATCCGATTACACTGAGGGCACTGGAAGGACTCTTTATTTTACCGATGCAAAAGGCGTAACACTTTACGCTTTTAAGCCAGATAAAAATCTAACGAATACTTTCACTAAACCCGACTTTTCTAATAATGGAGTATGGCCTCTTTATGAAACCGATAAAGCAGTAGTTCCTTCTGCACTTGACAAGAGTTTTTTTGTTGGAATAGACGTATTCGGTCGCAAACAACTTACCTATAAAGGGTGGCCGCTATATTACTTCGGTGCAGATGCAGGAGTGCGTGGGGTTAATAAGGGAGTTAGTGTTCCTTCACCAGGTGTGTGGCCCGTGGTATATAGAGATATTAGCACAGCACCTCTTTAAGAAAGGATAATTTGTAGTTTAACTTCAATTAAAAATAATAGGTAAATGCTTCTACGGCAGGAATGAGGATTAAACAGAATGTATGTATCTGAATTCGTGCTGTAGAAGAATACCACCTTGATTTTTCCCGTTAAGCCAATTGCAAAATCACGATATTAGCTTATGAATTACGGGAAATAGAGCCAGTGAACCCATTGTCACGCAAAATCGGCAGCACTTTGGGCGCTCGCGGTAAGCCTTATGATCTCATGTTGTCTATCTTTTCCTTGATCGCTCTGGTTTGCCTGGAAAGTTTACTACGTGTATTCCTTCCCTTATCGGGAGCGATTAATAGCCCTACCAGTATGCCGGCGCCGAATATCCAGTAAAATGTTTTCATGGTGATTTTTTTAGTAATACTGCATATTTTGTGCCATGAGAACTTGAATCAGACTGAAGCCGTACAATTTGTAATAGCAATGGAATTGCTACTTGTTTGCCTTTCTATTCTTCAATTCCTGCTGCCGCATTGGCATTGCATCAATAATAGAGAACAGTTTTTCTAGAGTTACAGGTTTTGTAGAAGTGTATTTCTCCTCTCCATCTTTGCCTATAAGATGGACGGAGAAAGTTTTATGAATACTGCCAGTTCGGGTTGAAACAATCAAATCTCTTTCTTTAAGCCCGAGCGAATCGGTTGCTAGTATTTTCTGTTGCTGTTTTAGCGTTGCGTCTATTGTTGCGGGAGCGTAAAGAATTAATTGTCGATTGTCTTGATGTGGCATGGCCAAAAGATATAATAAAATGAGAAAATGCATTATAGTAAATCGTATTTAAAGATATTAAAACTTCCGCTTTACAAAACAGATTATCAACAACCTTACCATTAGCGAGGTTTTTTCGTAATAAAAGCTCGAATAAGGGGCTCAATTTCCTTCAGAATTCTCTTCTGCTCGCTAATATTTCCCTGTTCCGTTTCGATATTCATATAAGGCACGTTTTTATTGCTGTAATAGACAGACAGAGAGCCATCTTCCTGAGTATTTCTTGCTTGTTGTAGCACTGCGTTGATTTTTCGTTCCTTTAGAAAAAGGAAAATGTTTTTGTCTGTGGTAAGTACGAAGTCATCTTTACCCATGACAGGATTAACATATACAAACGCTGAATTTTCTACCGTATAACTGTCTATATTGAGAGGTTCTCCCCTGGTATTGTTGTGTAATGCAATTACCAGGATAGGGTTTTGCATATTTGAGATTATTGTGTCGGCAAGCATTTTAATCGCTTTGATTGCGACTGGATCATCGGAGCTTAAATTGGCAAGACTGGCTTTGATACCTGATTCAGAAAAGATTCGATTAGGGTCAAATTCATAATTGGTTCCCTTTGCTGCAAATCGGATATTACGCATAGACGTATGCTTGAGCGTTAGAAGCATTCCACCTCGTTTCCGCAAATAATGCCTACCCGCTTCCAGCGCAGACTGTTCATTTTCATGCAGATGGATAAGGTAAATGCCCTTTGGAACAGGTCTCTTCTTAACGGTAGCAATGTAAATCATCGTATCGCCAATGGAAAATGGTTGCAATCGTTGTTCTACACATCCGACCAGGACTACTATTGGGATAATTATAGCTTTTAATCCTCCTTTCATAGAATTAAAGATATAGTTTTTAAAAGAGCAATGTTTCAAATAAAGTGGGGAAACATACAAGAGTTGTAGTCGCCTTCAAACTTCGGCTGGCGCAGCTTATTTATAGGATATAATGGTGCACTTAAAGAATATATAGCCAGAACTTATTTCATGCGTCAATGTGACGATATCCTGCTTTGTAAAGTTATTTATGTAGAATTATTGCCTAGCAACAATTCGAAAATACATCTGTTTTGCAACCAGTCAGAAAGTTTCGAATCTATGCTTCACCGCCGTTATATCTAATCGAAGTTTTCGTTGCAGAGGATGACAGATTGTTTGGAAAAAGAAGCATTGTGGTGGCAGGATCACCGTTAAATATATCCCTTTAACGAAGTTTTATTCAACAGAAAGAAAAGTACCTCATCGAATAGTGTATTAGCTGCTAATTATCTGGATCGTGCAGGAAATTTACATGCCTATTTTTAACATTCCGGATCTTTACTGTACATTTGCACCCCAAGCCGGACCGGTAGCTCAGTTGGATAGAGCAGC
>JACMJX010000135.1 GCA_014380425.1 Chitinophagaceae bacterium
AGGGCGGTATCTACTACGGGTACAATATTCTGCATGTGCGCCCTGCTGGCAAGCTCAGGGACCACACCGCCAAACTTTTGATGCACATCCTGGTTGGCTATAAAATTGCTCAGGATTTTACCGTCTCTGCATACTGCACAGCTCGTTTCGTCGCAGGAGGATTCTATGGAAAGGATGGTAATACTCACGCTGGTTTTAGTTATTAAAGTTAATGGAGAGCGTTTCACCGTTTTTATTTAGAGCGGATAGCTTCTACAGGATTCATATTAGCTGCAATGGAAGCGGGTATGATACCGGCGAGCACACCTACAATAATACAAATAGAAACTGCCAGTGCAAGAATACCTGGCGAGATGAAGATGGGAAAACTGGCAACCGCTGAAATAAGAAGTGTAAGAAGAAATACCAGGAAAACACCAATGGCTCCACCAATGATGCAAAGAAATGCCGACTCAAGAAGAAACTCAGTAAGTATTACCGACTTTCTCGCACCGAGGGCTTTCTTCAAACCGATCTGTGTGGTTCTTTCGCGTACTGTAACGAACATGATATTGGCCACACCAAACATGCCTACAACCAGGGAAAGGGCGGCAATAGCCCATCCTCCCTGGTTGATTCCAGTGAAAATATCGCTGGCAAAGTCGCTGAATGAATTGATATCATTCAAAGAAAAATCGTCTTCTTCAGCAGGTTTCAGTTTATGTATGGAGCGCATGGCGCCTTTCAGTTCGTCGTTCAACTGCTCGGTATTGACCGTTTCTTTAGCCTGCACTATGATAAGGGGGTTGGAATCATCTTCTACCACCATGGTTTTAAGAAAGCGGTAAGGCATCATAATGCAATCGTCAAAACCCCAGTTATCGATGATACTGCTGCCCTGCTTTTTAATTACCCCTACAACGTTACCTTTCTTGCCCTTTATTTTAATCTGCTTACCGATTGCCAGTTCTGCTCTGCCGAAGGTATTTTCGGCTACGTTAAACCCCATTATGATAGAATTAGCACCATAATCAAATTCATCCTGCTGCAGAAATCTGCCTTGTTGTACGGTAATCTGCTGAATATTGGCAAACTGCTCGGATACGCCATACCAATTGACGTTTGTAATGGCCTGGTTGCCGTACTCAATTTTGTCGGAAGCGTCTATTTTAAAAGCGATATTGGAAGCGCTCGGTGCTTTCTCCCGAAGGAAGCGTATCTCCTCGTATTTCGGCACAGGTCTTTTAATCAGTCGCCACCATTCGGAACCTGGACCTGCGGAGTAATCCCACTTGTCGATAAAGATCGAATTAGAGCCGAGTGCCTTGATGTCATTCTGTACGTTTCTCTCCAGGCTGTTCACTGTAGCTAGAACACTTATGATGCAAAAAATGCCAATAGTAATTCCGAACAAAGACAGAAAGGTTCTGAGCTTGTTGGAACGAAGTTCGCCAACAGCCATTCTCAGGCTGGAAATGGTTATTTCAAAAAATCGAAGCATGCTGCAAATCTAAGTATCATTTTACTGATTTTAAGATGCCCGGGCAGGAATTATAGTGTCCTCTTTGGAATTTATGGAATCGAAAACACCCGAATCCTGCAAATCGGTTATTTTTGCGCTCGCATTATGAAATACATTAACGAAATTAGAAAGAGACGAACGTTTGCTATTATATCCCACCCGGATGCGGGTAAAACCACCCTTACCGAGAAATTCCTGCTGTTTGGCGGAGCGATACAGGTTGCTGGTGCCGTAAAAAGCAACAAAATAAAAAAGCACGCGACGAGCGACTTTATGGAGATTGAACGGCAGCGGGGGATTTCCGTCGCTACTTCCGTTATGAGTTTCGAGTATAAAGGCACCCTCATCAACCTTCTCGATACACCCGGCCACAAAGACTTTGCAGAAGATACCTATCGCACCCTTACTGCGGTGGATAGCGTGATACTTGTGATAGATAGCGTGAATGGTGTAGAAGCGCAGACGCGCCGGCTGATGGAAGTCTGCCGCATGCGGGCGACTCCGGTGATTGTCTTTATCAACAAGATGGACCGAGACGGAAAGAACCGGTTTGATCTGCTGGAGGAGATTGAAAAGGAATTGAATATCACCCTGCATCCTATGACCTGGCCCATAAATAACGGGAAGGATTTCAAGGGGGTATATAATATCAGTACCAAGAGTCTTGTGCTTTTTGCCGCGAATACAAAGGCTGCCGATGAGGACGTAGTAGAAATAAGTGATCTGACCGGCAACTCTCTTAATGACAGAATAGGTGAAAGAGATGCTGACGTATTGAGGGAAGATGTTGAACTGGTAGATGGCGTAAACGGTGCCCTGAATATAGAAGACTATCGAACGGGTAAAGTGTCGCCTGTATTTTTTGGCAGTGCTGTGAATAATTTTGGTGTGCGGGAAATGCTGGATGCATTTATTGAAATAGCGCCGGCTCCATTATGCCGTTCCACGTCGGTTCGCGATATCTGCCCGGAAGATGAAAGACTTTCAGGCTTTATTTTTAAAATACATGCCAATCTGGATCCCAAGCATCGTGACCGTATAGCGTTTCTTAGGGTGTGCTCCGGGCGCTTCGAGCGCAACAAATATTACCATCACGTTCGGCTCGACAAAGAAGTACGATTCAGTAATCCCTATTCCTTTCTCGCCCGCGATAAAGATGTGATCGATGAGGCGTTTCCAGGTGATGTAATAGGCCTATTTGATACGGGTAATTTCAAGATCGGCGACACACTTACAGAAGGCGAGGAATTCTTCTTCACAGGAATCCCCTCATTTTCACCTGAAATATTTAAAGAGGTGGTAAACAAAGATCC
>JACMJX010000136.1 GCA_014380425.1 Chitinophagaceae bacterium
ACTTTATGGAAAGGACGTGTTCTACCCGACAGAGTTCATGCATGGCCTGTTCGATGGCGGCATGGGCGCAGCGCTGGACGATTTCTGGAATCAAATGAAAAAGCACCCGCTCTTTGCTGGTGGTTTCTTATGGTCGTTTCATGATGAAGGCGTAGTAAGAGTGGATCGTGGGGGCATTATAGATGTGTCCGGCAACGCCGCGCCGGATGGCATCTTGGGGCCGCATAGAGAAAAGGAAGCGAGCTTTTATACAGTCAAAGAATTATGGTCGCCCGTAATCATTCATACCAGTAACATTCCGGAGCAGTTCGACGGGCGTATCTCCATAGAAAATGCCTATCTATACAGCAATCTCGAGAACCTACGGTTTTCCTGGAAATGGGTCGCCTTCGCAAAAGCTGCGGACCCCTCCACTACACCGATTGTCATTTGCAAGGGCGAAACGAAACCGCCTGCCCTTCTGCCCGGCGAAATGGGATGGCTCCAGCTTCCTGCCTGCAACGATGCAAAAGCTGAAGGACTTATTCTCACCGTGCTGGATTCCATGGGAAAGGAGATCATTACCCGCAGTTGGCCACTCAAAACCGCTACTGCTCTTGCAGAAAAGAGTATCGTTACCAATAATATCTCCACTGCAGAAATAAAAGAAGATGCAGCACGGATTGTTGTAACGATGGATAACATCACGTACTCCTTCGATAAAAGAACAGGCTTCCTGGGGAAAGTCTGGAACGGCAAAAAGGAATTTGAACTAAGCGGCGGCCCTGCGCTTGCCGGGGTAAGCCTCGATATCGATACCTTTCATCACTTTCGGGAAAACGACTGTTATATCGTAGAAGCCATCTACAAAGGCGCAGAAGGTTACCGGTCAAGATGGTGCTTCGAAAAGGGCCGGTTGCCGAAACTTAGTTATCAATACGCTGTAAAATCTCCGGTTGCTTTCCATGGCATCACGTTTAACCTGCCGGAAGAAAACATCCAAGGAATGAAATGGCTGGGAAGGGGGCCCTACCGGGTATGGAAGAATCGCACGCGGGGCCAGCAACTGGGGGTATGGGAGAAAGCGTATAACAATACCATCACCGGCGAATCCTGGCTCTATCCGGAATTCAAGGGCTGGCATGCGGAACTTTACTGGGCCCGGATCCAGCTAAAAGATGCCGCATTCACAGTTTATAATGGCGAGGACAAGATCTTTCTGCAGATGCTGCAGCCCGCCCGCCCGGCTGGTGCTAGAAACGAATACACGTCGCCACCATTCCCCGATGCAGGGATTGGCTTCATGCACGGCATCAGCCCTATCGGCACCAAGTTCCAAAGCGCCGACCGCCTCGGCCCGCAGGGAGCCCTAAACACCGCCTTGAATTATTCCCCTTTCAAAGGCTCTTTGTGGTTCGATTTCCGGTAGAAATACATTAGGGAATTTTCAGGAAAATCTTAAAAAATTTCTTTTTCTTTTTCAGCGCGACCCTCTCCAGGCTTGATGTTAATAGAATGAAGCGGTTTATTTTTTCGGTTCGATATTCACGTTTTTCCGCATTATAAAAGATACCCTCAGGAAATAGCGTTTTTTGAAGTCCTCTTTTGTTACCCAAAGTGCCGGAACCCCCATATTTCACTGAGATTTTTAAGTTTTTCTAAATGAATTTATAAGCAATTTTTCGAGGTTCGATATTTTCGGCAAAACGTTGTTCAGCTCTTTGGTTATTTGCTGCAATTCCTTACTTAATTGCTCATGCGTGAGATCATATGTATCTCGATCAATCTCACTTAAACCATGACGAATTTTCAGGCCTTTCAATTTCTTCTCCAAACCTGATAGTCGCAGTTTCAAAGAATCGTCCTTGTTTGTGATATCGGCATTATAATGGTTGAACAACTTTATCAGTTACTTTTTGACCAATGGAACAATTTTATCAGGCACGATATATCTTCGATGCCAAATGGAGCCTTTAGGATTTGAGCGATTAATAGTAGTGAGTTCGGTTTTATGTTTCATGTAAACTTCAGGTATTTGATTTAATAGTGTTATCTTAAGGCTATATAGATATTACAAATATATTTTATTTTAAATGTAAAGTCTATTGTTTCCAAATAGATTATTGTCATGAAAAAGTTAACACTATTAGTTTTATAATCTTGCGAAATGAATAAGCGGTGCGATATAACTCTTATCTGCTTCTCGTAAAGCAGCCAAATATGATGCTCGAAATGCCCCGCTTTGGATCAGGTTTTGGCTGCCCCAGGAAAACACAGGTTTGCCGAATAATTTCTCTATAATGACATCTGCAATAAGGCGAGAATGTCTGCCGTTGCCGTTGGCAAAGCAATGGATAGATACGATCCGATGCTTAAAGCGCACAGCAATTTCATCTTCGGGAAAGATTTTATTCTTTATCCAGTAGGCGCAGTCATCGAGTAGAGCGCGTAGTTCGGTTCCAATCTGGTATTTATCGACCCCTATATTCTTGTTCGTTGTTCTGAATTGCCCTGCCCACTCCCATACTTCTCCGTACATTCGTTTGTGCAGTTCAATAACGAATTGTTCTGTAAGAATTTCAGAT
>JACMJX010000137.1 GCA_014380425.1 Chitinophagaceae bacterium
AATGCAGTGAAGCTTTTCCAGAATGGCTTTTTTTTATTGAGCAGGCTGGAAACAAAATCACGGGTTGCTTTCTCATAGGCTTCATCCGGCTCGCTCCAGTTCGATTTGCGCTTTGCTTCGCGCAAGGCTTTGGTGAGAAACTGGTGGAATCTTTCTTCGAAATCGCCCGTCTCCTGCTGTGGCATCGGATAGTGACCTATTAAAGACTGGTAGATCAGGTATTCGTCGTTCCTGTCAGGAGCACCCTGGGCAGGCAGGTTCGCATTCAACTGGTACCAGCTTTCCACGGCCTGGAACCATTCCTCTTTAAGATCGGTGAGCACGTTCAATCTTGCCCGCACGTCCTCACCCCGCTTGGTATCATGAGTGGCTGTGGCATTCATGGAAAACGGTGCGATCTTCAAACGTTCCTGCATGGCATCATGAAAACCTTGCACGCTTGTGCCGAAACTATCAGGCGCATCGCCTACTTCGTTGTGGCCTATAAAACTATTGTAAGTGTACATCAGCGTATCTTCCACGCCTTTGGCCATAAGAGGGCCGCTGAACTGCATGCAGCGCCTGTAGAAATGGAGCGCTTTCCTATTGTACGCCTCATCCCCGTTCTCCGTTTTGTTGAACAGAATCCTTTGAAGCAGGCTAACTGCGGGCTTCAGGTATTCCTTGCTTTTTGTGATTGCCTGAAAGATCGAGCTGACAGCAGCCCTTTCTTCTTTCTGCAAAGGCATGCTATTGCCATAGAACCTGTACACGGGGCAGTGGATCAGCAGCTCCCCGATTGCTTCCTTCAGGTGGGCGTCTTCTGGTTCATCATCGAGTAAAGAGTTCTTCAGCAACCGGTAAAGATTTTCAAGCTCACCCTGCATGTGATGGTAGAGAATATTCGCTTTCTTTTCCGTGATCTGATCCTCCACACTTCTTTTATCTTCTATCAGCCTTTCATAAAATTCTCTGAAAGCGTCTGCGTTGGCGTTATTGGTAAACAGGTTATTGACAAGGCTTAGAAAATCATAGCCGGTATTTCCCTGCACAGGCCAGTTGACAGGCAACTTTTCTCCGCGTCCCAGTATTTTCTCGACGACTATAAAGCAATCGTCACCTGCCAGTTGCCGGATGTTTTCCAGGTAAGCCGAGGGATCGTAGAGCCCATCGATATGATCGATGCGGAAGCCCTGAAAAATGCCTTCTTCCTGCAGCAACTTAACGTAACGGTGATAGGCTTCAAATACGTTCTGGTAATGAATATTAAGACAGATCAGGTCGTTGACCGTAAAGAAGCGGCGATAGTTGATCTGCCGTTCCGTTTCCTGCCAGTGGCAGATCTTGTAATGGGTTTCTGCCGGGTCTTTTTCCCGCAGCAGCGATTCCAGTTCGCTCCCCTCGAAGGGAACCATTATTCTTCCATCGTAGAGGGGACTATCCCATACTATATCGAAGAAGTCGGCGTAGGGCGAGTCTTTCCCATTCAGCAATACATCTACCAGCCATTCATTTTCTTTATGATACGCCATGTGGTTGGGCGCTATATCCTGTATCCAGCCCATGCTGTATTCATGAAGCGTTTTGCTGATGCTCTTCAGCTCATCTTCCGTTCCTATTTCACGATTGATCGTATCAGGACTGGTGCCGTTATAACCATGCGTGCTGCCGGGAGCTGCCTGAAGAATCGGAGAAGCATAAATGGTTACTATGCCGAGCTCTTGCAGGTAAGGAATAATTTTACCAAGCCGGTCGAAAGTGAAGTCTTTGTGAAATTGCAGTCTATAAGTCGAGACGGGATTATACATATATTAAAAATGATTCTGGTTGTAAAGTGACCGTTGCCGTTGTATCGATACCCGATGCTGAAGCCAAGGGGCCGTTCCACTCCGGGGAAGCAGAGTCCATGAGCAACTTCAGTTGCCTTGCCGGATGAAGCGGGATCTGCAGCGCGCTTTCCTGTTTAGAGAAATTCATCAGGCAAAGCAAATGTTGTTCCGCCTCCCACCGGTGAAGCAGCAGTGTTTGTGCCGTTTCATCGTGCCACACTTCCAGCTTTGAACGGTCCATGTTTTTCAATACCATGTTCTCCTTTCTGATGCCGATAAGTTGTTCGTAAAACTTCAGCAGCGTACGGTGCGGCTCTTTGTTCAGCAAATCCCATTGCAATAGAGAAGCACGGAAGGTAGCTTCATCCGAAGGATCGGGGGCTTCTCCGAGAGCGTGGAAAGCCTCGAACTCTTTCTTTCTACCCTCGCTCACCATCTTCCGCAGCTCTGGATCCGTATGGTTCACAAAATATAGAAAGGGGTTGGTTTCACCATATTCCTCACCCATAAAGAGCATAGGTATAAAGGGGCTCACCATCACGGCGCCCGCCATCAGTTTCCGCATTTCAAAACTCACCAGCTGGCTGCTGCGCTCCCCAAGCATCCGGTTGCCTACCTGGTCGTGATTTTGGGAGAATACCACGAACTGAGTTCCCGGATGGTCTTTCAGTTTGCGGCCAAAGATCTTTTTACGGTGCGGTGAATACATGCCGTCGTACACATACGCATCTTTATAGGCTTTGGCCAGGTGAGAGATACCATCGAAGTCAGCATAATAACCTTGTTTCTCGCCTCCGGCGGCTATTCTAAGCGCATGGTGAAATTCATCGATCCATTGCGCATCCATGGCAAAGCCGCCCTTCTCCAGCGAATCCAGGTAGCGAGGATCATTCAGGTCGCATTCTACAATCAGATAGTGTACGCTTCCCGTTTCTTTCATAAAGGCATCTGTAGCCTCTCTTACTTCCTGCAGGATGTTCCAGGCGCTGAAGTCTTTGAGCGCGTGCACAGCATCCATCCTTACTGCATCGATGCCAAAGTCTCTAAACCACATGATCACGTTCTCCACGATATAATCACGCACGCCATCGCACCATTCGTCATCCAGGTTGATGGCTTCTCCCCAGGGGGTACCATACTTGGAAGTGAAATAAGGCCCGAAATCCCTCATGTAATTACCTTCCGGCCCCATGTGGTTATACACCACATCCAGTACCACGGCGAGGCCTTTGTCATGGCAGGCATCCACCAGTTTGCGGAGCCCTGCCGGGCCACCGTAGGAGTCCTGAACGGCAAAGGGGTACACACCGTCATAGCCCCAGTTGCGCGAGCCGGGAAACTGTGCCACCGGCATGATCTCTATGGTGTTGACGCCGAGTTGTACCAGGTAATCCAGTTTGGTTTCTACTCCTGAAAAGCCGGCCTGCGTCGAAAAGGTGCCGGCATGCAGTTCGTAAATTATATAGTCGGAAAGCGAATGATTCTGCCAGCTTCCTCCGTTTCCTGCGAAGCGTTTAAGATCTATGGCCTGGGAAGGGCCGTGCACGCCCTGGGGCTGAGAGAGTGAGGCCGGGTCGGGACGTTCGGCCTGACCATCTATCCTGATTTTGTAGAGATCTCCCGGAAGAAGATCCCTGGAAGCGAGAAACCACTGGCCACCTTCCGTTTTGCCGAGGGAGGCTATTTTATTCTTTTGCTCTAAAAGGATCTCCACACTTTTTGCAAAGGGCGCCCATACAAGAACCTCTGCTTCACCGTGCTCATTAAAATTTACTCCGATCGTTCGTTTTCGGATATTTACCCTGTTTTTAATCATTTTACTGTTAGTGGTATTTGCGGGAAAGATGCAATTAATGAGCCAGCTCGAGTGTGAAGGAAGCGTTAAAAAGCATTGTCCGTCTGCCCATTCCGGTGGGCAGATGCGTAAAGTGCAAGGTATTCCCGAAAATCCGCTTAATTTTGTATCAAATCTCTTTGTATTCAAAAAAGGAACAAAATGAAAAGAATTTCTACATTAATTGTGTTCATGAGCATGGCATGTGCTGGTTTCGCTCAGGCAGGAGATCCGGTTTCATGGACCTTTACTTCCAGGAAGGTTGCGGATAAAACCTATGAAATTCATCTTACAGCGTCCTTATCATCTCCCTGGCATACATACTCTCAAACCACGCCCGACGGGGGACCTTTGCCTACAAAGATCGAGTTCACCAGAAATCCATTAGTAACCGCGGATGGTAAAACCAAAGAGATCGGCAAACTGCAGACAAAGCATGAACCGGTGTTTGGCGTAGACGTTAAGCAATATGAAGGAAAGGTGGATTTTGTTCAGGTGGTTAAATTGAAAACAAATGTAAAGACAAACGTGAGCGGCAATGTGGAGTATATGGCCTGTGACGACAACCAGTGCCTGCCTCCTAAGAGCGTTCCCTTTACCGTTGCAATAGGAGGTAAGTAATTATGAGTGTACTGAAACAGATAGCTGAATATTTATACATCAGGAAGAAGGATCCCAATGCTCCTAGAGGGAGTTTTATCAACACCATGCACGGGATCAACCGGCTTTCTATCTTTATGTTTATTATCGCGATTATAATAATAATCGTGAAGCTGATAATAAGAAAGCAGTAGCCGATTTTTTCGTCAGGAAGCTTTAGGTGCCAGCATGTCTACGATACTCTTCGCTGCATTTAAAGAAGCATCTCCCCCTTCGCTTAACAGGTTTTTAAGCGAGGCGTAGTCGGCTTTTATGTGCGATAGCCTGACCGGATCTTCGAGAAGCTGCCGGAGTTCCTTAACAAGGTTTGTCGCCGTCATATCGTTCTGGATCAGTTCTTTCACGATCTCTTTATCCATAATCAGGTTCACGAGGCTGATGTATTTTATCTTGATCAGTCGTTTCGCTATTTCATAAGAAATTTTACTTCCCTTGTAACATACTACTTCCGGCACGCCAAACAGCGCCGTTTCCAGCGTAGCGGTGCCTGAGGTTACCAATGCCGCTTTAGACGCAGCAAGTAGCTTATATGTTTCATTACGCACAGACGACACGTTCGGATAGGTTTTTAGCATGGCTTCATAAAAACTGTCCTGCTGGCCCGGTGCTTTTGCTACTACAAACTTCTCGTTTGGGAAAGACCTGGTGACTTCCAGCATAACGGGAAGTTTTTTCATGATCTCCTGTTTTCTGCTTCCGGGCAGCAAGGCTATTACCCGTTCCTCGGTATCGGGTACATGCTCTTCCAGAAATTTATCAATCACTTTCACAAGCGGGTGCCCTACATACTCCACTGCATATTTCCATTCCGTGTAGAAGCTCTTCTCGAACGGAAGAATCACCAGCATTTTATCAACGTTCTTTTTGATGGCTTTTACCCTGTTCTCCTTCCAGGCCCATACCTGCGGAGAAATATAGTAGATGATTTTAAAGCCCTGGCTTCTTGCCCATTTGGCGATGCGGAGATTAAAGCCCGGATAATCGATCAGGATAAGTGCATCAGGCCGGAAGTTGAGAATATCGGTTTTGCAGAACTTAAGATTCGATAAAATAACCGGCAGGTTCTTTATCACTTCTATAAACCCCATGAAAGCAAGGTCGCGGTAGTGCTTTACTATTTCGCCCCCCGCCTCTTCCATCAAATCGCCTCCCCAGCAACGAAAAGACGCGGCTGGATCCAGATGGTTGATACCAAGCATCAGGTTAGACCCATGCAGATCTCCCGAGGCTTCTCCAGCTATAACATAATACTTCATTCTCCAATTATTTTAAGCCGCATCTCTATACGAACTTGATAATAACTACGGCTATACCGTAAATAAGTGTCGCTACAAAAACCCCCTTGGCCGTTTGATCTTTTCGGGTGTTAATGAACACCGTAAAAAGCAATGCATTCGCAACGAGTGAAATGCTGCTGACTCCTGTAAGCAAGGTTCTGTATTCTTTCAGGTAAGAAAGAAACTCCCCGAACCCGACCCCTTTAGAATAGAATACCGCGAAGTAATAGACGATGAGCCCGAGTAGTGGAGCTAAAAACCCCAGAATAATGCCAAGTTGCGGACTGTCTTTCTTGATCATAGATTTTTCCAACTATTTTCGAGTTGCGTTTTAAGGGTGTAATTCGTAAGGTCGAATTGAACGGGCACAATACTTACGAATCCGTTTTCAAGTGCCCATACGTCGGTATCCTTTCCTTCGTCCATATTAAGAAATTTGCCAGTGAGCCAGTAGTACTTCTTGTTATTAGGATCATTTCTTTCTATAAAATCTTCTTCATACTTGGCATACGCCTGCCTGCAGATCTTTATGCCGTTGATCAACTCTTCCGGTAAGGCAGGGAAATTGACGTTGAGAACGGTATGCTTGTCCAGTTCAGATTTAAGCATGTTTTCTACGATGATGCGCACATATTTGCGGGCAGCGGAAAAGTCGGCTTCTATGCTATAGTCCATCAACGAAAAGCCGATGGAAGGAATGCTTTCAATGGCCGCTTCCACCGCTGCAGACATGGTGCCCGAGTAAATAACATTGATAGAGTGGTTGGCGCCGTGATTGATACCACTCAGGCAAAGATCCGGCTTGCGGTGCAGGATCTTGTCGACGGCCAGCTTCACGCAATCGACCGGCGTGCCCGAGCATTGCCATGCCTCGATGCCTTCGAAGGTAGTAACCTGGTGGAGCCGGAGGGGTTGACCTATCGTGATGGCGTGCCCCATACCCGATTGTGGTTTGTCTGGAGCTACGACAATAATTTTGCCTAAGTCTTTTACCGCTTCTACGAGGTTTCGAATGCCGGGAGCGGTGATGCCATCATCATTGGTGATCAGGATAACAGGCAGTTCTTTCGTGGTGCTTACTTCTTTTGCCATGTGTCAAAACTACGCATTTACCATTTTTACGCTATTATTTTTTGTGTATGTTAAAAGAATTAGTATTTTGCACTAAATAAGTTAGCGTATGTCAATTGCTGGAAAAAATCTCAAGTATCTGCGCAAGTTGCGTGGCTGGACACAGGAAGAATTTGCGACCAGGTTAAAGATCAAGCGTTCTCTTTTAGGGGCCTACGAGGAAGAGCGGGCAGAACCGAGGATCGAGGTGCTGGAGCAGGTACGCAATATATTCAAGCTTTCGCTGGATGATCTTCTATTGAAAGAGCTTAGTGAAAATAAAGGCAGTTACATGGATAAACGCCGCGCTCAGAAGATGGCGGCGGCCAGTAATGAGATCACCCTGGTGCCGGTAAAAGCAGCAGCGGGTTATCTTGCCGGCTATGCCGATCCGGAATTCATCGACGAACTGAATACATTTACGCTGCCGATGCTGGCACCGGGTAATTACCGTGCATTCGAGATCATCGGAGATTCCATGCTTCCAACACCCAGTGGTTCCGTGATAGTGGGCGAAAAAGTAGAATCACTCGATGAGGTGAAGTCGAATAACACTTATATCGTCGTATCGAGGCAGGAAGGGATTGTTTATAAAAGGGTGATGAAGAACAACCGTGCTAAAAACAAGTGGACACTAATAAGCGATAATCCGTCGTACCAACCTTATAATATCGATGCCGAGGATGTTATAGAAGTATGGCAATCGCAGATGGTGCTTTCGAAAGCGAATACGCAGCAACGCTGGGATGTAGACCAATTGGCAGGTTTGGTAAGCAATCTGCAGCAACAGGTGACTACCCTGAAAAAGACCATGCGCAATTAGATAGCGCGGTGCAGTTATCACTGCAGCTTCAGCAGTTTATTTTCAACAATCGCGAAAACATTATCTCCCGGCCTGGACTCTATCTGGGATATGCCGGTAAATAAACTGAATGCTGGTAATACTGCCAGCTTTTCTCCGAAATGAAAGCATGGAAATCTAAGTGACTGCTTTCCCAAACCTTTGATCGTAATTCCAGGATGCAAGTGCCCGGAAAAGCAGTATTGGCTTTCAGAACTACAACTAATAGCTTCTTCCGGGTCATGAATAAAGCTGAACCCTCCTATTACAAGTTCATTGCGCACGGTGGTAATAGAAGATTGTTCGTACCATTCGTTCTTCAGGATATCGTGATTCCCTTTTATGAGCTGTATTTCCAAAAGCGGATGATCCTTTCTCCACCTTGTAAATAGTAAAAGCTCTTTATTGTCTTTACTATGAAACAGATCTCCCACCACTATCAGTTTTACCGCTTTAAAGTGCTGCACCTGGTGAAACAGTCTTTGAAGGTCTTGCTTGTAAATATGTTGCGGCACTGCTATTCCTGCTTTGCGAAAATGTCCGGTCTTGCCAAAGTGCAGGTCTGATACGATCAGTGCCTTTTGTTCTTCCCAGTAAAGTACCCGTTCTGCGGAGAGCCAGAACGTTTGTCCGTGAATGATATGTGGTAAAGGCGCTTCCATCTGCAAATCTATTTCTTCTCGAGCTGTAGCTGCATTCTTTTTACCCTGTCTTCCAGTTTTTCGGAAGAAATATTTTCCCTTATGCTATCTACTTTGATGGGAAAGCAGAAGGGGGTAAGCCGTTTCGGGAACTGGATAGCTATCCGGCCTTGCTGTATACGGCGAAGCATATTGCGCAACCGCACTTCCTCCATCTGCTGCTCCATCACTTCATGGTACGCTTGCTTTAGTAAAAGATTATTGGGTTCGTATTCACTAAACACTTTAAAGATCAGCGATGCCGAAGACTGCAGGTGTCTTGCCTTTTTATGCTCTCCCGGCAGGCCCTGGAAGATAAGCCCTCCGATCACTGAAATGTCTCTGAATTTCCGCTTGGCCATTTCACCAGCATTGAGGCTGCGCCTGATATCGTCTAGCAAGTTCTCGTCGCTAAAGAGATCATAAACGTTCGTGTCATCTACCGGGATGGGTTGATCGCTCAGCAGTTCGAAGCCATAGTCATTCATGGCAAAGGAAAAAGTGATGGGTGTGATGCGGCTTATCCTAAAAGCCAGCAGCGCAGCCATGGCCTCGTGCACCAGGCGGCCTTCAAAGGGATATACAAAGAGGTGAAAGCCGTCTTTCGTTTCTATATGCTCGATGAGCAATTCATCTGCACGCGGGATGTGAGAGAGTTCTTCCTGCAGGGTGAAAAGAGGCGATAGCACTTTCAGTTCAAGATCTGTTGCAGCGGTGTTGGCTGTTATCATTTCGCAGGCATCGTTCAGTTTCCGGCGCAGCATAAACCCCAGGTTGGCCGACAGTGGCATTCTGCCTCCGTTCCAACTAGGCACAATGGATTTTTTAGAAGAGGATTTCCTTACAAGTACGGTCATGTCTTTGATCACGACGAATTCCAGGTTGCGTCCTGCCAAGGTGAATACATCTCCCGGGTTCAGTTTTGAAATAAAGTATTCTTCTATAACACCGATATATCCCCCGCTGAAGAACTTCACTTTCAACATCGCATCACTTACTATAGTGCCAATGTGCATCCTGTGGCGCATGGCGATACGCCTGCTCGTTATCTTGTAGAGCCCGTTGATGATTTCTACCTTTTTATATTCATCGTACTGCTGCAGCGCGGTGCCACCAGATGTAATGAAAGAAAGCAGTTCCTGAAATTCATCGGGGGTGATCTCCTGGTAGCAGTAGGTATTTCTTATTTCGTTATAGATGATATCTGGATAAAAGCCGTCAGATACGGCCAGTGTGCAGAGGTATTGCACCAGCACATCGAAACACAAGATCATCGGCACCCGGCTTTCGATAACGCCTTCTATGGCCGCCGCTTTCAGTGCTGCCGCTTCCACCAGCTCCAGCGAATGCGTCGGCAGAAAATAGATTTTGCTTACCGCATCCGGCTGGTGCCCGCTGCGCCCGGCGCGCTGCAGGAACCTGGCCACACCCTTTGGAGAACCCACCTGTATAACCGTTTCCACCGGGCGGAAGTCGACACCAAGATCAAGGCTGGCAGTACAAACCACCGCCTTCAGCTTGCCGGTATGCAATGAATCTTCCACCCATAAACGGAGCGCCTGCTCTATACTTCCATGATGCAAGGCTATTACTCCCGAAAGCTCCGGGCACTCGTCTAGCAGGGCCTGGTACCATCGCTCGCTCATTCCTCTTGTATTGATGAATATCAGGGTAGTAGTACTTCCGAGAATGATGGGGATCACTTTAGAAACCAATGAAAGACCGAGATGGCCCGCCCAGGGATATTTTTCTATTTCGTCTGGGAAAACCGATTCGATATCGATTTGTTTGCGGATGTCTGCACGTACGGTGAATGCTTGCGGATCGACGCTTCCCGTAAGCACTTCTTTTGCTTCATCCAGATTTCCGATGGTGGCGCTGATACCGATGATGGAGCAGGGGTTTTCTTTTTTGATGCCTCTTATGCGCGAGAGCGCCAGCTCTACCTGCACACCTCTTTTGCTTCCCAGCAGTTCATGCCATTCATCTACCGCTACTATCCGCAGGGTTTGAAACAGGTCTTCATAACCTTTCTGCGCAAGCAGTAATTGAAGGCTTTCGGGCGTTATGATCAGGATTTCAGGCATCTGCCGCTTTTGCTTCTGCCGTTCGCTGGTAGTGGTATCTCCGTTCCGGATGCCGATCTTCCAGCTCATCTCCAGGTCGGTAATCACTTCATCCATAGCCCGGCCTATATCTTTGGCCAGCGCACGCAGGGGGGTTATCCAGAGCAACTGTAAGCCGTTCTTCGTTTTAGACCGGTAGTTGGAAGGATGAAGATTGATGAAATCGATCAGCGCTCCCAGAAAAACAGAGAAGGTTTTACCGCAACCTGTAGGAGCGTTCACCAGGCCGGAGCGCCGGGCAATGATCTGCTCCCAGGCCTGCTCCTGAAAAAGGAAGGGTTGCCGTTCTTTCGCATGCAGCCAGCTCGTAATAACACTATATCCTTTCGTATCCTGTAGCTTCATGTTGACTGGCCGTATTGTTTGAGCATCGTTTTAAGATCTTCCAATGTATTGATATCGTTGACTGTTTTATCATGTCTCCACCTGCTCATGCGGGGGAATCTCAAGGCAACCCCAGACTTATGACGGCCGGAAGCCGCTATGCCTTCAAAAGCTATTTCAAATACAAGCTCCGGCTTTACCGTTCTTACAGGTCCGAATTTCTCGATCGAATTCCTTTTTACAAAAGCATCCACCTGCGCAAATTCTTTATCGGTGAGCCCCGAGTAAGCTTTGGTGAAAGTGACTAATTTATCTCCATCTCTTACGGCAAAAGTATAATCCGTGTAAAGATTGCTGCGTCTTCCAGTGCCTTTCTGGGCATAGATCATCACTGCATCGATGGTAAGCGGATCGATCTTCCATTTCCACCAGTCACCTCTTTTTCTCCCTACCTGGTAAGGCGAAGACTTTCTCTTTAACATGAGCCCTTCGCTGTTATTCTCCCTGGCCATCACCCTTTTTGCAGCCAGTTGTTCCCAGGAGTTGAAGTCGATAACGGGAGAGAGTACAAACTGGGGGTGGTTGCTATCTGCAACGATCGCAGTTAGCAGCTGCCGCCTTTCCTGCAAGGGCAGGTGGCGGATATCTTCACCATTCAACTCCAGCAGGTCGTAAGCGTAAATGCCTGCAGGGGCTTCATCAAGCTGCTTCCTGGTAATGTTCTTTCTTCCTATGCGGGTTTGCAGTATATTGAAGTTAAGCACCTCGCCGTTTTTTACAGGAAGTATCTCACCGTCTATTACCGTACCATCCGGAAGTTTTTCAGCCAGCAGTTTGTACTCCGGAAACTTGTCCGTCATAAGGTCTTCGCCGCGACTCCATACAAACAGCAATCCGTTTCGTTTGATGATCTGTCCGCGGATGCCATCCCATTTCCATTCTGCCTGCCATTCTTCAGGGGCACCCAGCAAGTCCGGCTCCTGCTCCAGAGCATAAGCGAGATAAAACGGGTAGGGCTTCGATTTATCGGTAAGTGCCGCTTCCTCACTTAGCAACTCCTCGAAAGTAGTGGAAGAAGGATCCCAGTTGCCACTGATCCGGTGCGCTATGATATTCGTTTCAAGTTGAACGGTTCTTGCCAATGCTTTCACCATCATGCTTTGCGACACGCCTACCCTGAAGGTACTTGACAGTAGCTTGTTGAAAACAAAGCGCTCTTTGCTATCCAGTTCCAGCCATGATTTAATGATGAACTCCTTTTTAAACACATCGTCTGACTTTTCAAGTTCCAGGAATTTTTCGATGTACCAGGATAGCGAAC
>JACMJX010000138.1 GCA_014380425.1 Chitinophagaceae bacterium
CGGTTGCCATCAAATAAAGTCAAACATGAAAGCAGCAGTCATTCACGGTCCGGGTAAAATAACCTGCGACAATATAGAAGATCCCAAATTAAAAGACAGCCGGGACATTATACTAAAGGTAACTGCCACGGCCATCTGCGGATCCGACCTGCATATTTATTCGGGCGGCATTCCACAGCCCAGGCCGATGGTACTTGGCCACGAGTTCATGGGTATCGTGGAAGAAACAGGTGCCGATGTAAAGAATCTTAAACGGGGCGACCGGGTTGTAGTACCCTTTCCGATCGCCTGCGGAAACTGTTTTTTCTGTACCCATCATTTGCCTGGCCATTGTGAAAATAGTAACCCGGAACATTATGGCCCGGAAGGCGGACTGTTAACGGAAAAGGGAGGTGCTCTGTTTGGTTATACCGACCTGTACGGGGGCTACGATGGAGGCCAGGCCGAATATGTGCGGGTTCCCTATGCTGATTATGGTCCGCGGATTGTACCCGATAACCTGACCGACGAGCAGGTTCTTTTTCTAACCGATATTTTCCCCACTGGATATTCCGGCATTGACTGGGGTGAGGTAAAAGGCGGGGAAACGGTTGCTATCTTCGGGGCGGGGCCGGTCGGTATCATGGCCGCCAAAAGCGCGTGGTTGCGGGGAGCTGCCAGGGTGGTTATAGTAGATACATTACAGTATCGTCTTGATAAAGCAAGACTGGCCGCAAATTGCGAAACGATATTATGGACAAGTAATAAAGAAGTGGTAGAGCAAATCCGCGACATGACCCATGGTCGCGGAGCTGATGTTTGCGTGGAAGCCGTAGGGTTCGAACCGGAACGCAACCTGCTCGACAGGGCCAAAGCCGTCATTAACCTCGAAAAAGGCTCTCCTAAAGTTATAGAAGCGTGCATGAGTGCCGTGCGGCGCGGAGGAATTGTATCAGTGCTGGGAGTATATCCTACCACGTACGATAATTTTCCGCTCGGCCAGTTCTTCGATAAAGGGATCATCCTTAAAGGCGGACAGGCACCCGCACACAAGCATATCGATAAATTACTCGAATACGTAATAGAAGGAAGGGTTAAGCTGGATGATATCATCACACACCGTCTCCCGCTTTCGGAGGTTTCTCACGCGTACGATATCTTTAAAAAGAAAGAAGATAATTGCGTGAAAGTGGTGCTCGATCCGTCGAGGTAGATATTGTGGTGGTAGAATTGTATACCAATCGGTGGGGGTTATTGAATCCATTCAGGCGTTTAATCTCTCTCAATATGAAGTCCTTTTATAATAAGAATAAAGGGAAGTGTGAATCAAACAGTTGTCGCATTACCTACTGTTTAATTCACACTATTTTTTAATTACTATTCATCCTGTTGAAAGCAGCCAGCAACTGCTCAGGGCCTGCTTTAGACATTGCTTCACTGAACCCAAAGGTGAGTTCTTTTTTACCTTCTTTCAATTGTTCGAATATGGCATGGATAAAATCACTGACAGGTGGTTGTGTATCATGCAGTCCTTTCCCGCCAAGATCCGTATTTAATGCGGGCGGAATAATCTCGATCACATCAATGTTTTTTGCTATAAGCAACTGTCGCAAGGAAAGTGTGAAGGAATGAAAAAAAGCTTTGGTGGCTGAATAGACTGGCACTTTCGACAATGGTACGAAAGATAATCCTGAAGTCACATTCATAACTGTATGCAAAGATTTCAAATTAAGGAAGAGAGCGGTTAAATGAAGCGGAGCTTCGATATTTGTTGTGAGTTCCTGTTTGGCACGTGTAAAGAAATCGGCATCGGCAACGCTCATCCAGTTCTGTACACCCGCATTATTTATCAGTACATTCAGATCGCTGTGATTGGCTGACACCCAGTTAAAGAGTTCCACGCGTTCCCCTTCATCTGACAGATCGCATACCCGGGTGATTACAGAAGGAAATGTATCGGACACTTCCTTTAAAACGGACTCCCGCCTTCCACAGATAATCACGGTATTATCCTCCTGTATAAATCGTTCGGTAAGTCCCAGTCCGATGCCACTTGCACCGCCAGTAATTAGAATTTTATTGTTTGCCAGTTTCATCTTTATATCATTTAAGTTTTACGATACAAAGATAGCATGGAAGCAGGCCTGGGTATTTACAAATTTCAATCAGAAGTTTGTAAAATTCAAACGCTGCATATCAGGAACGGAATCCTATTGGTGCCAGTGAAGTCTGCTTTTTGAAGAAATTGGAGAAATGCGATACTTCTTCAAATCCCAGGCAATAGGCTATTTCGGAAATATTCCAATCGGTTTGTTTTAACAGGATCTTGGCTTCTTTTATCACCCGGCTGCTAATGAGATCCGTGGTCGTTTTGCCGGTATTTTCTTTTAGTACTTTATTCAAATGATTTACATGAACGGCTAACCTGTCTGCGTAATCTTTCGCTGTACGCAAGTGAAGTTTCTGCTGCGGCGATTCGATAGGAAACTGGCGTTCCAGCAGTTCCGCAAACAAAGAGGATACACGGGCCGAAGCATTGTGTGCCGGGTATAAGAAAGTGGCAGGCTGCAGTTTCTGCCCGTAGTGAATCAGTTCCAGCACATAGTTTCTCAGAAGATCATATTTATAGGCATAATCGGAGCTCAATTCTTTATATATCTTCTGAAAAATACCACTGATTTCGGCTGTTTCTTCATTGGTAACTTGAAAAACCGGGTAGCCTCCCGATCTGAAAATGGGCATCTCGTCCAGCATCACGCCGCTTTTATTTTTAACCAGGAATTCATCGGTAAATACACAGAAATATCCGGATTGGTTACCGTCCTTCGGTGTATAATGATAAGGTACTTTTGGTGTAGCGAACAGCAGGGCCTGTTGTTCAATATCAATCACCTTATCGGCATATTCCACGTTGTTTCGTCCAACGATCAAACTTATTTTGTAATAGGCCCTCCGGTTATAAGGCATAACCGGCTTCGTCTTGAACCGGTCCTGTAAATCTGCTATATTAAATACATTGAAATGGCCGATTTCCTTTGAGTAGTCTTTCGGTAAAAGAAACTTCATACCATCTTCCGTACCGGAAGATATATGTTTATAAAAATCGTCCATTGTTACTGTATCCATCCTGTAATAGTCTAGCTTATTCCGTTTATTACTGTTTGCGAAATTCAAATGTACATAATAATTCCGGGTATTGGCTTCATATGGGAAGCTTATCTGCCGTGCAGGCATTATGCTGTTTGCCGGGCATCTGTCTAACGTTTAAAATGATTTCACTTAGTTTTACAAAAATGAAAAAGTATACGAAATACCGCTTTTACGAAAGGGCATTCCGACTGTTGATAATGCTTACTATTTTACATCATTCGCGGCTGGAAGCACAGTTCCTGCCAGGGTTGAATAAGGATAGTCTCAAACGATTGATTGCCTTAAAGGCGGACGATACCCTTAAAGTGATGAACTATATCTGGCTTGGGCAGCAGTATGAAACCAATCATCCCGATTCGGCCGGTTACTATTACAAAGCGGCAAAGCAACTCAGCACACGGATAAATTATCCTGCTGGCGTGGTTCGCTATATCAATAATTTTACGGCCATCCTCAACGTAGAGGGAAAGTACGATTCTTCACTGGCCCTGCATCGCCAGGCTTTAGTGCTTTGCGAGCAAAACGGTTTAACAGAACTCCGCCTCATCTCATTGATGAACATTGGGGTTGTATATCAGCACAAAGAGAATTATAAAGCAGCGGCTGATCATTACCTCAAAAATCTCCGGTTGTTTGAACGAACTGGCGACCCCAAATCCCTTTCTTTATTGTATGGCAATCTTTGTGGTTTATTCCTTGATCTGAATCAGCCGGAAAAAGCAGTAGTGTATGCACAAAAGGCGTTAGCACTTGCGGAAAGTATGAAGGATCTTTTTTCGAGTGGTCAGGCTATCAACAACCTTGCTATTGCGTTAAAGGATATGGGTCGGTTTAATGAAGCCGAAAGTTATTTGCACAAGGCATACGACATCGGCAGGCAAACCGACGATATTAACATGCAGGAAACATCTCTCATTAATCTGGGTGGTCTGCTAAACGAAACTTTTAGTCCGCGAAAAGCCATTGCAGTTTTCAGGCAATCCCTCCCGTTAGCTGAAGCAGTGGGCGATATCAACGGAAAGGCCTTGGCTATGGAGGGCATTTCAAATGGTCTGTATATGATTAAAGCATATCGGCAGGCCGAAGAAAATACGAGGCAGGCACTGGTTTTTGCTCATGAAAATGAAAAGAGGGAAACGGAAAGCAATTTGCTGATGTTGATGTCTGACATACAAATTGCGCTTGGCGACCTGCGGAAATCGGCAAAGTATCGCCGGTCGTACGATTCTTTGTATTCTTCCATAGTTAATACCGACCTCGTAAAAAATGTGCAGGAAATGGAAGCAAAATATGAACTGGAAAAAAAGCAATCTCAGATACTCCGACAGAAACTGTTGCTTGAACAGAAGAACAGGGAGACCCTGCGACAAAGAACTTGGTTGGGTGTTTTGATATCAGGTATACTACTGCTATGCCTGCTACTTTTTTGGGGATACCGATATTACCGGCAACGTCAGTTACTCGGCAGTAAAGAGTTGCAGGCTTTGCTGGGAGAACAGGAGAATGTGCGGCTAAAAGGATTACTGGAAGGCCAGTTGCAGGAACGCCAGAGGATCAGCCAGGAGATGCACGATGATATGGGTTCAGGTCTTACTTCCCTCTTGTTTCTCAGCAGGGCTATCCAGGGACAGGATACCGTTACCTCCCGTTTAAAGCAGACAGCCGGAGATCTTATTCAGAAAATGAACGAAATTATATGGACAATGAACCATGAACAGGACAGTCTGGACAGCCTGCTGGCTTATATGCGCCTTCATATTTCAGAAATGCTGGAGGATGCGAACATCAATGGGCGGTATACCATTAAGGAACCTGTTCCACCCCTCAGCATCAGCCAGTTATTCCGTCGCAATGTCTACCTGGTAAGCAAGGAGGCGGTCCATAATATTGTGCGTCATGCCGGTGCTACCCTGGTAGAAATTGACATATATGTGGAAGATTACTTACAGATTACGATACAGGACAATGGGAAAGGTATTACCCCCGGGCAAGCGGGGCGCTTTGGTAATGGCCTTCGCAATATGCGGTCGCGTACAACACAGCTGAGAGGTAGCTTTGAAATCCTGGCAGAGGAGGGTACCAGGGTGATCATCCGTGTACCGCTATCCGTATAACCTTTGTTATAGCGTATTTTCGAATTAATTACCGACTTTACGGGTTCAATCTTCGTCATGGAAGCTATTTTAGTGAGCATTGTGGAGGATATTCCTGAAATAAGGGAGGGTCTGCGTTTTCTGGTTAAACAGACGCCCGGTTTCCATTGCGTATCGGCATACGAAAATGCGGAGGACGCTATGGCCGGTTTACCCGGTGACCGTCCTGATATCGTTATCATGGATATTGGCCTGCCCGGCGATACCGGGGTGCAATGCCTGCGCAAAATAAAGTTGCAGGGACATACTATGCAGTTCATGATGTTTACAGTTTATGAAGACAGCGATCAGGTTTTTGAAGCACTCGCCGC
>JACMJX010000139.1 GCA_014380425.1 Chitinophagaceae bacterium
ATGTGCTGAAAAAAAAACGGTTGCTACTATAAGTTTTGGAACCGGTGACGCCTCGGAATTTAACATGAGCTCCTCTTATGCCTACCGGCGCATTTCTGGCACCTGTCCCCGCGACGGACATTATACCTATACCCCCTATACGAGTGATTGTTTTCGTGGCGACTGGATTACGCTTAACGAGGATCATACCGGCGGCGACATTCTTGGCAATATGCTGTTGGTGAATGCTTCTTACAGAAGTGGTGAATTTTTCAGCACCATGGTAAGAGGACTTAAGCCCCTCACGAGATATGAATTTTCGGTTTGGATGCTAAATGTATGTAAGCCCAGTGAAAAATGTCCCGCCCCGCTACTGCCCAATATTACCATTCGCCTGGAGACGGTAACCGGGCAGGCAGTATCAAACCTTAATACCGGCGAATTGGTAAGATATGGAAAAGCTCAATGGACCAGGTATAGTATTGAATTTATTCTGCCCGCCGGTAATACCAGTGTGGCAATGGTGATGCTCAATCATTCACCGGGAGGTTGTGGGAATGATTTTGCAATAGATGACCTGACATTTATGGAATGTATTCCGCCGCCACCACCTATAACAAAGAAAGCAACCAAACCCCCAGCAAATAAAATACTCGAAAAAAAACCAGTAGTTAAGAACGTGCCTAAAGCAACAACTACCGCTGTTAAAAAACCCGCCAGTACAATAGCGAAAAAAACAACTCCGTTGCCGCCCAAAAAAGCGACAACCATCCCTGCCGTTGTAAAAAAAGATCCGGAAGCAAAGCAATCAACTATTACGACGGTCAAAATTGATTCCATTAAAATTACAAGTCCAACGGTTAAGTCTAAACCAATATTTGTAAATACCCCTCCCTCGCTCACTGCCAGGACCAACCCGATTGTAAAGACAATTGTGGCAGAAGAAGGGGAAATCAGGGTTGATCTGTATGATAATGGACAGATAGATGGCGACACGGTTTCCATTTATCATAATAACAAATTGGTATTGTCGCGGGCGAGATTATCGGCAAAAGCGCTAACCTTAAAAATTACCATCGATGCAAATAATCCGCATCATGAGCTGGTAATGGTTGCGAATAACCTCGGGTCCATTCCACCTAATACTTCTTTGATGATTGTTACCGCAGGCTCCAATCGATACGAAGTTTTTATATCCTCTAATGAACAGAATAACGCCAAAGTAGTTTTTGACTTAAAGAAGTAGTGAATAGTCAATAGTCAATAGTCAATAGAACCATTCCGAATTTCTAATAACTATTTTGCATCGCGGCGAGTCTTTTTTGACTATTCACTATTGACTATTGACTATTCACTATTGACCATTGACCATTGACTATTCACTGTTAAGGTCAACGCCTAAGGATACACTTTAGCGATGAATTTCTTATCGGCAGGTGAAAAGTCGGTATTCCATCCTATCTGATAGTTGCCCTTGGTGAGCTCATTCGGTACCGCATACATCATAATCGATTTTCGGTCGACCTTGCTCGCACGAATCAGATTGCGATCATAATAGGAAAAGACCTGACTGTCGACCTCTTCGGGAGTCCATCCATCCGATTCGGCGTAATATTCGTATACTTTGGATTTGTCCCATGGAATACCATTATCTGGCCGCTCATGTTCGTGAATAAAACCCAACGCATGACCAAATTCATGCAATACTACCCTGCTGTATTCTTCATCATCCAATCGCGGCGTTAACCATCCGAAGTTCATCGTGGGCTCGTTCTTCGGCGTACTCAAAGCCGCCGTTCCCATCTCCGACCAGGAACCATCATCACGAAATGCTATTCGTATGTCGCCCGCCTTTTTGCGGTCTGCGAAGTCAAACACGATGTTCGCATAGTTCATCCAGCGATTGGCATGGCGAATCAATCGCTCTTTTACCGTTTTGTTGCCACCAATAAAACTCACGTGAATGACCCTGCCCGGCTTCCACTCCACCGCTATCTCTGTTGCCATGCGCGTAAGACGAACAACACTCTCTTCATTCTTAATTACATTTTTGTGAGCATAATCTTCGAGCACACGGAGCGAACGCGTATTCATTCCACGAACATTGGCGGGGTTTTCGAGGAAACTGTTCTTAACGTTCTTGATCTTGAGATGGTGCGAGACCCGGCATTCCCTGCAATAGCGGATTTGTTTTAAATCCATGCGGCAGCGTTTTAATTACACTAATTTAACGAAAGTTCTTCTTGTTTATCCATTTACATGTTCAGCTTTTCTACGCTGTTACCAAATGGTTGTGATCATCCTTTGCTACCTTCCCTTTCACTCCAACCTCCTCGCCCGGAAAAGAATATTTTCAGATGTACAATTTAAGAAGAAGAAGTTCTATCAGCGGCGTCGTTATCGAAAGAGTATAATTCTCAGGCGTTGTCTCCCCGCGGCCTCACGGAAATTTCGCAAAAAAAGTAAGTAAATCTGTAATTCGGGTATGCGGGGGACGCGCCGTGGCAATTCAGGTTTTTTGCATGGAAGAGGGTTGTTAACTGCGCCATTGTTTATAATCAGCATCGTTTATCGAACGAGTATCACAACGCCTTTTTCAGCCGTTCGTTTGGAACCTTGAAGATGATACTCACATTTCCAGGCATAAGCGCCCACTCCTGCAACAGTTCCTCCGATAAGTCCATCCCAACCCCGTTGAGGATCCTTAGAAGAAAAAACCAATTGACCATATCTATTGTAAACCTCTAGGTTAAAATAAAGCACATTGCCATAAACTTTTGCCCGAAACAAATCGTTATGACCATCTGTATTCGGCGTAAAAGCATTGGGAATAAACACTCCAAACAAACAGTCTTTTTGTACAACTTGTATCGTATCGGTTCCTTTGCATCCCTTTACATCAGAAACAGTTAATGAATAAATTCCGGGCTTGTCGGTTATCAAAGTAGAAGAATTAGCGCCAGTCGACCAGTAATAAGTTGAATAATTCCCTGCAGGTACGATGGTTAATTTATCGTACCGGCAAAATGTATCAACGACTTTAAGAAAATTAGCAGGCTGGGGCAATATTTGCGTAACCACAATGCTGTCTCCGCCGGCACAACCATTCAGGTCCACTACCTGCACCCAATAAATACCAGCCTGATTGGTGGAATAGGTGGAACCCGATGATCCATCCTGCCATAAATACGAAACATAATTACCGGCATTAAATTGAATGGAGTTGCTTACACACAAAGGACCATCTTTTCCAAGCGACACCTGTGGTTTGGTGTATGTTTGGATAACACGCATCGTGTCGCGTGCAAAACATCCATTAGCATCTTGTACCGTGACAAAATAATTACCGCGTTTATTGACTACAATAGATGGCGTTGATTCGCCGGTATTCCAGCTATATTGCAAATATCCAGCATCTGCGCGAATCGTTATTGAATCGTATTCACAGAAACTTGTATCAGCACCCAGTGCAACCGGAACTGCGGAGATAGTATTTATGAAAATGGTATCTTTTGCATAACAGCCATCGGTGGTTCTGGCCCGGAGGGAAACGCGGTCAGATTGATTAACCAGCATTTTGATTGCTGCAGGCTGAACGATAAAAGGTTGTTGAGCCTCCCACTGGTAGTTAACAAAACCCGGACTTGCCTGTATCAGTACGGTGTCCGATATACAAACCTCACGATCATTTCCCAATGAAAGTGGTGGAACAATGGCTCCACTTACCACTAACGTATCATTATAAATATCTCCGCAGGCATTTGTTGTTTGTACATAATAAACTCCCGGAGCACGCGCAATGAATAATGAATCAATGGATCCATCCTGCCAGCGATAAGTATTAAAACCCTTGCCTGCACGAAGTATCACTGAATCGCCAGGGCAAAGCAAGGTGTCCGCACCAATGGAGAAAGTACCGGGCGCATATTGTACATCAACCAGGATACTGTCGTAGTAGGTTTTACAGCCGGCATTTAATTTTGCTACTATCCACACAGCGCCCAATTTCTTAAACCGGAATATTGCAGCGGTATCGTTTATGGATTGAAGCTTTGCGATAGAAGTATCATATGAAAATATAGGTTTGAGATTGCAACCAGCATTCGTCTTATACGGCATTACGTAATCGAACTGCTGACGGCAAACCGGACCAGGATCCATCAGATCGACTGCTGTGCAAAGTGGTGTACTCATGCATAACAACTGATCCACATTGAGGCCAATATCGTCGGGTATCAACATAGCCGGAAAGTTCTGCACTTGCAGACTTATAGTGTATGGAGTAAATGCAAGCGGAACGGGTTGCAGAGGCAGATCGACAAAAGCTTGCGTGGATTGGATATAGCTGCAAGTCCCCAATACCCCATCAGGATTATACTTTTGAATATATGAATCGTAATAGTTGCCATTTACACCACCATATCCAAAAATGCCGCCTACATAAATGTTTCCTTCATCACTTACCCCAATGCCATTCGCGGTACGATATCGTTCCCGCTCGTATTCGTTCATGAATACAATGTTGAGTGCTGTATCAAGTTTCATCAAAATCTCTGTGAATGCCGTCCCCGTATAAGAGAGATGAGAAACAAAAAGGTGACCATCTTTAATATGGGCCGCCTGAGGAAATGATGAAACTATATTGCTTTTTCGCTGAAGATAGGGCCGGCCGGTGCTCTCAAATAACATCATCAATAACTCACCATCGTCATTGCCTGCATAAAAGATCCTGCCCTGATCGTATTTTACCGTGCGTTCGTATAATGATCCATCAGAGTTGATATTAAATTCATAGCCATTAAGAAAGTTTCCTGTGGCTTTATCTAGACGCGCCGTATATCCTGGCTCGATAATCAACACCAGATCCTGCGGAGTGAGCGCTGCTTCCACCGTAAGCCAATAAACGAACTTGGTTTCATATGCTTTACTCCATATCAAGTTGCCGGA
>JACMJX010000140.1 GCA_014380425.1 Chitinophagaceae bacterium
CGGCGCGGTCAATAAAGTACTTCTACTGCAATCGGTTCATTATGGTTAGAAGCTTTCTATACAAGCCCTGCGAAATGTAAATTACAAGAGATAGATGACATCGAAAAGCTTGTATTTCAACTTTCGGGGCATTCCATTTCTTATCCCTTTATTAATATCAATAAAGGTTCAGGTTGAGTAATAAAATTCCGCAAATATCAACATGTTTTTGCTTAGGTTTGGTTTAACATTCCCTCTACTAATCAAAACTGCCGGGTGCTAAGCATTACGAGTGTGCAGGCTTCCACAGGATTAATGCCGTTATTGGTTGCCAGATCATAAAGTTCATCATTTTCTGCACCTGGATTGAAGATGATCCGCTTGGGTTGAAGTGATATGATGTAGTCGTAATACTGCTTCTGGTGAGCGGGATTAAGGTATAGTGTAACGGTGTCCACATCACTCAGTTCCAGCTTTTCCGTAGATATGGGAACGTCTGTTACCTGGCCTGCTTTTTTACCGATGGCCACTACCGGATGCCCATTTTTACGCAATCGCTGAATAGCTATATTACTGTAACGGGAGGTATCTTCCGAAGCCCCAAGTACCAGTGTTTTTTTAAAAGTAGTCATATATCGGCTTATCTACCATAAAGGTAGCGATAATACCTTATCTATATGGCGGAGCTATGGGCAGTCCATATTCTTGTATCGGCTGGCTGAAGTAAGGGTGCCGGAGCGGATAACAAGTGCAAGATAGCCACCGCCGTTCTGCATTTTGTTCTTGGCTACCAGGTTGGCCAGGTTGTGCACACCAAAGAGCAGTGGACCGGCTTTGAAAGCGGCTCCAATCCAGAACTTATTTTGATGTGTAAGCTGTAACGGGAGAAAAATACCCCATCGTTTCGTTTCCCAACGAGGGGTAAGAGCAAGAAAGCCAAGGTCTCTCACATAAAGACGGTTTGAACCTGCAAGTCTAGACAAGTCAACGGACAGTTCACCATTCAGGTAGAAATCGTTCTGAAGGTATTTGTCAACATTCATCACTATTCTTGCCGGGTGTACGATATTATACCTGCCATTATAGCCATTGAAAATTCTTACAAGCGTGGCAAGGCTATCGTTGAATGCTGCGAAGTCTTCAAGCTCATCGAATTTATCTTCAATGGAAACGGAGGTTGCGTTGACTACAGGGTCGGATGCAATGCGGCTCTTGTTTCCGTATCGATATACGGTACGACCGAGATCCAGCAGCGACAGCCCTATCTTCCATTCATATTCATAATACCCGTCGTCTTCGTTGTTGAATGAACTGACTGCCTGCGTTTTTACCAAGTATTCGATTCCTATATCAATAGATGCCCCTGCCTGCGTAACGTTGATAAAATCGTTGATATTGCTGGAATTCGACTGCTCTTTTTGCCATCTGTCGAAGTTGGACGAATAGCCATAGTCTATTGCTCCTGAAAGCACCTCGTAACCAACATTTATAGTATCGATATTTTTTTGAACCGTGATGTTTTTCAGGTTCGCAAATGCTCCTGACAGTCCTCTATTCACTTTAACTGAAATACCGGCATTCAACCGGCTGTATTCATCATTCCATATTGTTTGTCCGTAAGAGCCAAATACTTCTATCCAGGAGCTTGTTTTGAACCGGCCGTTGTAGTTAACCCCATCGGTATTGGTAAGCAAAAAGTTATTGATATCTTTTATAGTATCTATGTAGTTGTAGGCGTCTGTATGCAGGTGACCATAACCGCGAAGGTTAAGGCCAAAAGCGATAGCTTTCGTTCTGCTTAGGGCAAACCTTGCGTTCAGGAGATTTGTATTAAAGTTAAGGTGGGAGTAGCGTGCATAATTACCTTCATTGATGGAGTAAATGGATTTTGCGGGATTGGAAATCAGGGAATAGTTACGGATGGTAAAGGTATTCGTAATGCTTTTAAGCTGCGTTCCGAAGAGCGTGATATCCCAGGATAGCGGGGTATTGACAATAGAAGCCGGATTATTATTTACATTAAGACTGGCTGAATAGGGCGATCCATGGACTGCCTGATAATTCTGCGAAAAACAACAGGTAACCTTTCCCACTATCAGTAAAGCGATCGAGATCCATTTCATGCAACTGTTTAAACAAGCATTCTCAGGGGCTCTTCCAGCAATGCTTTCAACGTTTGCAGAAAGGCCGCGCCTTTGGCACCGTCTACCACTCTATGGTCACAGCTTAAGGTAACTTTCATTATGTTTCCAGGTACTACCACTCCATTTCTCACGACAGGCACCTGGCTGATACCGCCAACAGCAAGGATACAGGCATCGGGGGAATTAATGATAGCGGTAAATTCATCTATACCAAACATGCCCAGGTTGGAGATCGTAAAAGTGCTGCCTTCCCAGTCTGCCGGCTGAAGTTTTTTATCTTTAGCTTTCTTTGCAAATTCTTTGACTTCTGTACCTATCTGGCTGAGCGATTTGGTATCGGCGAAGCGAACAACTGGTACAAGAAGACCTTCATCTACTGCCACTGCAACCCCTATATTCACATGATGGTTAACACGGATCTTATCGCCCATCCAGCTGCTGTTGATTGCCGGGTGCTGTCTTAAGGCGATAGCACATGCTTTCAGCACCATATCGTTGAACGAAATTTTTACAGGAGCCACTTCATTAATCCTTGTGCGGCTTTCAACAGCTTTGTCCATATCGATCACCATGGTCAAGTAGAAGTGAGGGGCTGTAAACAGCGATTCACCCAGGCGCTTAGCAATTACTTTGCGCATTTGCGATACTGGTACTTCATCGAAGCTCACCTGACCCTGAGATGCGGTGGTTGTTTTTGGAGCGGTAGCAGCAAGAGCCGGCTCCGCTGCTTTTTCAGGAACATAACTATCAACATCCTTTTTTACTATTCTGCCGTTGTCACCACTTCCATTAACCCGAGCTATGTCGATGCCTTTTTCAGCGGCCAGTTTTTTTGCGAGTGGAGAAGCCTTAATCCTTCCCTCATTTTCAGAAGTAGCGACTTCCTCTCCTTTGCCAGTAGCAGCTTGTCTTTCAGGTTGCGAAGCTTGCTCAGGGTTGGGGCCGGAAACCGTTCTTACTTCTTTATCAGCGGTAGTTTCACTTACGGTGCTTACCGCGCCTTTAGAGGCCGCTACTATTTTATCTACATCCACCTTACCTTCTTCGCCAATTATGCAAAGCAGTGCATTTACCGGTACTTTATCACCCTTTGCCGCTCCTATAAAAAGCAATTTCCCGTTCTTATAGCTTTCCAGCTCCATAGTGGCTTTATCCGTCTCTATTTCAGCAAGCAGGTCGCCTTTCTTCACCATATCCCCGATATTCTTATGCCAGGCTGCAATCACACCCTCGGTCATTGTATCGCTTAGCCGGGGCATGAGGATCACTTCGTCTACTTTACTCAAGTCCGTTGCGCCAGCAACAGGTTGCGTGGCAGCGGGTGCGCCATTTGCCTGTTGGGGATTTTCTTTAACAGGTGCTTCCTGGGCAGGTGCTTCCTGTTTTAGAACAGGAGCTGCTCCACCTGTATTGCCTTTTATCAGTTCCTCTACATTTTCACCAGCTTTACCTACTATAGCAAGAAGATCATTCACCTGCAATTTATTTCCTTTCTCTGCCCCAATATGCAAAAGAGTACCATCTTTATAACTTTCCAGTTCCATTGTCGCTTTGTCCGTTTCCACTTCGGCGAGCAAGTCACCTTTCTTGACCACATCTCCCACTTTTTTGTGCCAGGCTGCTATCACACCTTCTGTCATTGTATCGCTCAGGCGGGGCATTAAGATCACTTCTGCCATAATATATGATTACTGTTTGTTATGATTGCTTTCAAAAAGAGCCTCGAAATTAAGGCAAAAAGAGCAAAAAATCCGAGAATGGCGGAATCTAATAATCAAGTTCAAGCCTAAGCCTGTCTCTCAATTCCTTTATAAGGGGGTATTCTGCGACCATTTTGTGATATTGTTCTCTTGAACTTAGCGGCATCTCCAGTTTCTCCAGACGATTGGCTTTTTCTTCAATCGTCAGAGTGTAGGTGAGCATCCTGTTATTGAACCAAGCCTGCAAATGTTCTGTAAGCGGTAAACGTTGCTGTTCTATAAATTTTTGCTCCAGGTTATTACCCGTTGTGGCTTCAAAGGAGCTTTCGCCGGTTACCTGCAGTTCCGCCAGTTCAAGGCTTTTTAAGGCCGGGTTTCTTTCAGTTTTGAGCTTTTCACAAAAGGTAGCCCAACATTCTTTTAGCTCCTGCAAGTTCAATACTTTAACTACTGTTTCGCCGGAAGGGCCAGAACCCCCTGCGAGCTTTTCGCGAATTTTGTTAAGACCGGAAAGTTTAGATTTTGTGGCTTTTATAGAAACAGCGGTTTCTTGTAAAGCAGGGGCTAGTGCCGATTCGATGATCAACTTTGGGCGTTCTTCTACTTTAGTGTGCCCTGTAAGTTTGGTATTTGCGCGTATTTCTTTTACTTCTACCAATGAAAAATTGCGGAAAGCTAAAGGCTTTGCTGATTCAACTAGTTTTTTTTTAGTAATACCGCTGTCGCCAGCGGAAAACTCCAGCGCCTGCTGCAGGTAGCAGAGCTTTATAAGGGTCAATTCTACGTGCAAACGTTTATTTCTTGCCGTACGGTAGCTCATTTCAGCTTCATTTAACACATTTAGTGCACTAATGATATAACCAAGGCTAACCATTGCAGCCATACTTTTGTATTTCTCCCTGAAACTTTCCACAACCTCCAGCAGTGCGGCCACTTTATCATCCTTACAGATCAACAGGTTTCTAAGAAATTCTGCGTATCCATTCAGCACAAGATCTCCTTCAAAGCCTTTTTTGTTGATATCATCATACAGCAGCAGGGCGCCAGAAAGATTTTGTTCCAGCATGCAGTCGGTAAGTTTAAAATAGTAGTCTGCGTCCAGGATGTTTAGGTGCTCAAGCGTATTCTGGTAAGTGAGTTCGCCGTTGGTAAAACTTACTATTTTATCCAGA